>DATHXE010000082.1:0-1756 GCA_035459845.1 Tepidisphaeraceae bacterium
CTGTACTCAGCGGACGGGGCGGTGATCGAACACCCGGGTTACCCGGCTGAGCCGCTGGCCGATACCGTGGGCGCGGGCGACGCGTTTACGGCGGCGCTGGCGATGGGGCTGCTGCGGGGCGTGCCGCTGGCTCGGATAACGGACGCGGCGTGCCGGGTGGCGAGTTACGTGTGCACGCGGGCGGGCGCGACGCCTGGGTTCCCGGCCGAGCTGGTCAATGCGGTGGGGGATCGAAAGTGAATGCGTTGGACACGAGGGGCGGCGGGGGTCAGAATCCGCGAGTCGGGTAACGCCGCGCGGGCGCGGCGGGTAAACGGGGTACGGGGGAAAGCCGAGGAGACCACACATGGCGTCGATGGGCATGTTCACGCTGCTGATGGCGATGCTGTCGGGCGGGGCGTCGGAGTTGCTCGATTTCGTGCCGACCGAGGCGTACTGGAAGGCGAAGGGAGTGGCGGTTTCGACCGAGCAATTGCTGGCCGACGCGTCGCCTGCGAAGGGGGCGGACGCGACGAAGCTGATCATCGGGCTGGGGGCGGGGACGCCGGCCGAGCGCGACGCGGCGGCGCAGGCGATCGTGAAACTGGGCCCGGCGGTGCTGCCGCAGCTCGAGAAGGCGAAGGGCGACCCGGACCTGGAGATCGCCACGCGGGTCGGGGCGCTGATCCGGCAGATCAAGATGTCGCACAAGGCGAACGGGGTACGCGCGCTGATGGCGATCCGCACGCTGGGCGAGCGAAAGAAGCCCGAGGCGCTGGCGGGGCTGCGGGCGCTGGTGGGGTCGAAGGAGCCGTTCGTGGCGGAGTACGCGGCGCGGGCGGTAGCGCAGATCGAGGGCCGGGCCGTACCGGCTCGGCAGATCCCGGCCGAGGGGTTCAAGGCGGACCTGGGGCTGATGCCGGCGAACCTGGGGGCGCTGGCGCAGGTGTCGGGCATGTCGGGCGGGCGGGTGTCGATCGAGGACGCGCTCAAGACGCTGCCGCCGGGCGAGGAGGCGAAGCAGGCGGTCGAGCAGATGACGGCGGCGCTGATCACGGCGGCCGACCAGATGGGCAACGTGCGGATGGACGGCGTGACGATCGGCGTGTCGGACGACGTGGGGGACAAGACCGGGTTCGTGGCGATCGTGGCGCGCGCGCAGTTCGATGCGGGCGCGGTCGGCGCGATGATGGCTAACTTCAACGTCCCGAGCCGGAACGTGGACGGGGTGGACGTGTTCAGCGCCGAGCGGCAGATGGCGCTGTTCTTCCCGTCGGACGAGCGGGCGATCCTGCTGGTCGGGCCGAACCAGGAGGTGCTCCCGGTGAAGGAGCTGATCGCGGCGAGCCGGCAGGAAAAGGCGGGGGCGATCGCGAACGCGGCACTGGCGAAGCTGGTCGCGGGGATCGACCCGAAGGCGGTCGGGTGGGCGGTGGTGACGGTGAACGACCATTACCGGAAGGCCCCGATTTTGAGCGCGTTCGACCAGGTCGTGCTGACGATCACGCACGGCGGGGAGCTGACCAGGTTCGCGGTGAAGGCGGACGGGAAGGACGCGAAGGCGGTGGAGGCTGCGGTGGCGCAAGTGGAAGCGGGCGTAACGCAGGCGCAGCAGGAACTGCCGAAGGTCGTGCAAATGATGCCGGCGATGAAGCCGATCGCGGATTTCGTGCAGAGCGTGAAGGTGGAGGCGAACGGGGCGTCGGCGGGGATGACGGCGGAGTTGAAAGGGGAGCCGTCGGTGCTGCTCATGGGCCCTGCGATGATGTTCGGGGTA
>DATHXE010000083.1:0-6304 GCA_035459845.1 Tepidisphaeraceae bacterium
TCCAACCGCACGAACAGAGGGGGCCATTGATCCGACTTCACCCAAACGAAAAGCAGGGTCGCCCGAAGCCCGGGCGACCCTGCCGTTTTCATTCTACTGACTGCTGGCTGCCGGCTACTGACCGCTCCAATCAGTACACCACGGCCATCGCGTCTTCGACCGCCTCGATCACCTGCTTGACGTGGAACGGCTTCTTCAGGAACCCGTCGAACCCGGTCGCGAGCAGGCCCTTGGCCTCCTCGTCCGTCATCCGGCCGCTCATCGCGATCACCTTCGTCAGCTGCAGGTCCGGGTTGGCCTTGACCGCGTTGGCGACGGCCTTGCCGTCGATGTCCGGCAGGTGCATGTCCAGGAGGATCACGTGCGGGCGGTACTTCTCGGCGACGATGCCCGCCGCGAACCCGCCCTTGGCCACCTCGACCTCGTACTTGGCCTCGTCCTCGAGGATCTTCTCGAGCACCTCGACGATGTCGTCCTCGCCGTCGACGATCAGGATGCGGGTCGTCCCCGTCATCAGCCCGTTCAGCGGCATGTTGTGCTGCTTCATGAAGCGGATCAACTGGTTGACCGGGATCCGGCGGTCCTTCGACCCCGGGATGCGGTACCCGCGCAGGGCCCCGCTGTCGAACCACTTGCTGACCGTCCGAGGGGCCACGTTACAGATCTTGGCCACCTCGCCGGTCGTCAGCACGTCCTTCACCTTGGTGTTCGTCTGGTTCATGCAGTTTCTCCTCTCCTCGATCCCTCGTGCGCGGCGGGTGCAGGGCACACGACGTGCGCCAACTGTCCGGCTCCTGCGCCCTCTCCTGCCGACGCCCGGCGAAGACGTCTGACAGCAACACTATCGTCAATCCGGCTGCGTGCTTTGATCCGCCTGCGCAGTTTTTGCCGCCCCCGCCGGATGCGCATCAAACCCCTGTTTTATCGACCCCAAATGGTTATCAGTTCACTCGGCAAAATCTTCTCAGACCCGGCGCCACTCGGGAATTCTCCCCATCCCGAGCCGCCGCCCCGGTGCCGGGCGGGCCCGTGCGGATGCCGGCTTGATACGAAATCCGCGTGCCATGCTCATCAACACCCCTTGAACAGCGTTTGATTTTGCCTATAATGCTCGATTCCCCACAGTCGGGGGCCCCTGACATTTCAGTGTAACTCCCGGACCGACCGGGACTTGAGCGGGAACATCGCCATGAAAGTCCGCAGCAGCGTGAGACGGATTTGTGAGAACTGCAAGATCGTTCGGCGCAAGGGCGTCGTCCGCGTCATCTGCTCTTCCAACGTGAAGCACAAGCAGAAGCAGGGGTAGTTGCGGGTTGCGAGTTGCGAATTGCGAGTGACGCAACCGTGACTGCGACTGCCTTCTCTAACAACTAGCAACTGGAGCTACCATGCCTCGTATTGCGGGCGTTGACATCCCGGCGGATAAGCCCATCTGGATCAGCCTGACCTACCTGTACGGCGTCGGCCGTACGAACAGCCGCGCCATCCTCAAGGAGCTGGGCATCGAAGGCCAGCGGCGCGCGAAGGACCTGTCGGAAGAGGATCTGGCGAAGATCATCTCGATCCTCGACCGCGACCACCCGACCGAAGGCGCCCTCCGCCGCGCCATCCAGCAGAACATCGCGCGGCTGCGCGACATCGGCTGCTTCCGCGGGCACCGGCACCGCCGGTCGCTCCCGGTCCGCGGCCAGCGCACCCGGTCTAACGCCCGCACCCGCAAGGGCCCGCGCAAGACCGTCGCCGGCAAGAAGGGCGTGAAGGAACTCGGTAAGTAAATCGGACGGAGTCCTGAGTCCTGAGTGCCGAGTCCTGAGTGGGCTTGGTGCCGGATCGCTCAGGACTCGGGACTCAGGACTTAGCACTCAGGACTAATCACCTGCCCGGGGACGGCCGTAGTGCCGACAGATCCGGGCGGAGAAGGAAACGAACGAACATGGGCGAACAAGCCAAGCCACAGACCGGCGCGAAGGCCGGCGTCAAGAAGAAGATCCGCAAGGGCGTGACCAAGGGGATCGCGCACATCAAGGCGACGTTCAACAACACGATGGTGACGATCACCGACACGAACGGGGAAACCGTGTCGTGGGCGTCGGCGGGGACGGTCGGGTTCAAGGGGGCGCGCAAGAGCACCCCGTTCGCCGCCGGCCGCGCCGCCGAGCAGGCCGCCCAGGCCGCCCGCAAGATGGGCATGATCGAGCTGGAAGTCCGGGTCAAGGGCCCGGGTGCCGGCCGCGAGCAGGCCGTCCTGCAGATCCAGAACGCCGGCATCAAGGTCATCGGCATCGAGGACGTGACCCCGCTCCCGCACAACGGCTGCCGCCCCCCGAAGAAGCGCCGCGTGTAGGCGAGCCCGCTTCAGCGGGCGGGGTCGCGCAGCGACTCTCGTTCGAGTGACACCGGTGTGCCGCGCCTCAACCCGCGCCGCACCGATACCGCAAACAGACAACCCGCGCCTCGCTGGCGAGGTGGAAGACAGATGGCCCCTAACGGTTGGGGCGGTAACCTTCCGCGATCCGGCTCGAGGCGCACCGATTCCGGGACAGACCGTCCCGCAGGAGACTCATCATGCGAATTCGTTGGCGTGGCTTGGAACTGCCGTCGCGCGTCGTGCGCGACCAGCAGGTGTCGACCGAGACGTACGGCAAGTTCAGCGCCGAGCCGTTCGAGCGCGGGTTCGGGACCACCGTGGGCAACTCGCTCCGGCGCATCCTGCTCTCGTCCCTCGAGGGCGCGGCCGTCACCCACATCCGCCTCCGCGGGGCCGACCACGAGTTCACCTCGATCCCGGGCGTGATGGAGGACGTGACCGACATCATCCTCAACATCAAGTCGCTGGTCGTGAAGCTCGACGCCGACGACACGCGCGAGGTCAAGATCAGCGCGAAGAAGGCCGGCCAGATCACCGCCGGCATGATCGAGGGCGACCCGTCGGTGTCCGTGGTCAACAAGGACCACGTGATCGCGACGCTGACCGAAGACGTCCCGTTCGAGATGACGCTGACGGTCGGCAAGGGCCGCGGGTACACGACCGCCGCCGAGCACCTCGCCGAAGAGGGCGACGAGCACGAGCTGGGCGTGATCGCGGTGGACTCGATCTACTCGCCGGTCACCCGCGTGCGGTACGCGACCGAGGACGCCCGCGTCGGCCAGAAGGTCGACTACGACCGCCTGGTGCTCGAGATCTGGACCAACGGCACGATCTCGCCCGAGATGGCGCTGGTCGAGGCCTCCAAGATCCTCCGCAAGCACCTCAACCCGTTCGTCCAGTACTTCGAGCTCGGCTCCGACACCGCGTCGGACGACGCGATCAACGCGCTCCGCGACGCCTCGAAGGCGACGATGGACCCCGAGCTCGAGCAGAAGCTCTCGATGACCATCCAGGAGCTGGACCTGTCCGTCCGGGCGAACAACTGCCTGGAGTCGGCCAAGATCGGCACCGTCCGCGACCTGGTCCGCAAGACCGACTCGGACCTGCTGAAGGTCCGCAGCTTCGGCAAGACCAGCCTCCGCGAGGTCAAGCGCAAGCTGGCCGACCTGGGCCTTTCGCTCGGCATGGACCTCGACTCGCCCCAGCCGGTGGCGGCGATGGTCATGCCCGACGACGACGACGACGAGGACGATTCGGACGACGACAACGGCACCGAACAGTAACGCGTGTGGTGCACGCGTCCCGCGCGTGCGCCGCTTGCGGCTTAGCGACTGAAGAAGCACTGACGAGACGACGACAGAGAGATTCGAGGAAGCCATGAGCAGTCACAGAATCCGCGGCCGGCAGCTGAGCCGCGACACCGAGCACCGCAAGTCCCTCCGCCGCTCGCTCGCCCAGAGCCTGTTCGAGCACGGGAAGATCCGCACGACGATCGCCAAGGCCAAGGAGGTCAAGAGCTTCATCGAGAAGCTCCTGACGCTCGCCAAGGACGCGGCGACCGCGGGCGACGACGTGGACGGCAAGCGCCGGGCGCTCGCCGCCCGCCGGCGCGTCATCGCCTACATGAACGACCGGCGCCTCGTCGACGAGGACCAGGAGTTCACCGGGCAGACGGTCGTGCAGAAGCTGTTCAGCGACATCGCCCCCAAGTTCGTCGACCGCCCGGGTGGCTACACGCGGATCATCAAGCTCGCCAAGCACCGGATCGGTGACGGCGGCGACCTGGTCCAGCTCGAGCTCGCCCTGGACGAGACGACGGAGAAGCCCAAGGGCACGATCCGCCGCTCGGCCGGCCTCCGCCGCAAGCGGAACGAGAAGCGCCACCAGTTCGCGGCCCGCGCCATGAAGAAGGGCGACAAGGTCGAGGCCGGCGCCGCCGCCGCCGAGACCAAGGCCGAGTAACGGTCGATTCCGAGATTGGCGTCCGCGCCGGTCATTCCAGCCATCCCGAGGGATCGGTCCGATCAGGCCGATCCCTCTTTTGCGCGCCGAAATCGCCATCGGTGGGGTTCCGGCGGCTGTCAAACCCAACGGATGGGGCAATTCCTTGTAAGTCGTCGGGCGGAGTAGTTGTTGATTCCGCTTCACCGCCCCTTTAGAATTCGCACTTGCTAGTTTGGGGCTTTCCGACCGTTCGGCGGGTAGTATTACGAGTGGTGAGCGCTTCTGGGGCGGGAAAACGATTTCCACGGGCCGTCGGGTGATTGAACTCCCCGGGCCGTGGTCGGGCTTAATGTGTTCGTGGGTGGTGTGGGCCGCTTCGGTGGTCCCGGCATCGAGTTCGACGCTTTGAGCGTCGAGGACGAGACTTTGACAATGCTTGCAGACATCGATTGGTCGAGCGTGGCCGGCCACGTGCTGGTCGCGAGTTATCTCGCCATCCTGTTCCTCGTCGCGCTGTACGGCTTCCACCGTTACGTGCTGCTGTACCTGTACCGGAAGTACAAGCACAACGCGTACACGCCGACCGCCGAGTATCTGCCCGGGTGCCTGCCGCGCGTGACGATCCAACTCCCGATGTACAACGAGGACCTGGTCGCCGAGCGGATCATCGACTCGACGTGCAAGATCGACTACCCGCTGGACCGGCTCGAAGTCCAGGTGCTGGACGACTCGACGGACCACTCGGCCGAGATCGCCAAGGCGTGCGTGGACAAGTGGGCGGCGAAGGGGTTCCCGATCGTGTACGTGCACCGCACGGACCGCACCGGTTACAAGGCCGGCGCGCTCGCCGAAGGCATGAAGACGGCGACGGGCGAGTACCTGGCGATCTTCGACGCCGACTTCATCCCGCCGACCGATTTACTCAGGAATATCGTCAACTACTTTACGGACGACAAGGTGGGCATGGTGCAGGTCCGCTGGGACCACCTCAACCGCGACGCCAGCCTGCTGACCAAGAGCCAGGCGATCTTCCTGGACGGGCACTTCGTCATCGAGCACACGGCCCGCAACCGGTCCGGGCGGTTCATGCACTTCAACGGCACGGCCGGCATGTGGCGGCGCGCGACGATCGTCGACGGCGGCGGGTGGCAGCATGACACGCTCACCGAAGATCTGGACCTGTCGTACCGGTGCCAGATGAAGGGCTGGCAGTTCGTGTACTGCCCGCAGTACGCCGCGCCGGCGGAGCTCCCGCCGGAAATGATCGCGTTCAAGCAGCAGGCCCACCGGTGGACCAAGGGGTCGTTCCAGACGGCGATCAAGCTGCTCCCGCGCGTGCTCAAGAGCAAGCACCTGTCGCGGCGGGTCAAGACCGAGGCGTTCTTCCACCTGACCAACACGGTGGTGTACCCGCTGATGGTCCTGCTCACGCTGCTGATGTTCCCGACGTTCTTCAACAGCATGTCGCTGTTCGCGGCCAAGAGCTGGGGGCAGACGATCTTCAGCCTGAGCCTGTTCCTGCTGGCGACGTGCTCGAGCGGGATGTTCTTCGTGTGGGGCCAGCGCGAGTTGTTCGGCAAGACGGCCGGGTGGCGGTCGCTGCTGCACGTGCCGGTGCTGATGGCGCTGGGCGTCGGGATCTGCATCAACAACACGAAGGCGGTGATCGAGGCGATCTGGGGCGCGATCCGGAAGAAGCCGAGCGAGTTCGTGCGGACGCCGAAGTACGGCGTGACCGGTCGGACGCGGCAGTCGTGGGCGCGCGGGACGCAGGACGCGGCCGCGGCGAACGCGGCCGGCGCGGTCGACGCCGAGGGCGGGTCGGTCGACGAGGTGACCGGGCCGGCGGCGCCGGCGCGGGCCCCGAACTTCTTCACGCTCAAGCGGCTGTCGCTGCCGATCGTCGAAATCGCGTTCGGCGTCTATATGACGATCTGCGCGTACATCTCGATCTCGATGTACCTGGGGTACTGGGACAAGGCGACGCTCGCC
>DATHXE010000084.1:0-6412 GCA_035459845.1 Tepidisphaeraceae bacterium
ACCAGCGGCGTCGCCGACGGCGCGGCGACGCCGAAGTTGCCGAAACTGCCCGTCGCCAGCGTCAGGTTCGTCGGGCTGAACGTGTTGCCCGCGTTCGCGAAGAGGCCCGCGCCCGGGTTGACCGTGATCGCGCTGGCGACCGTGCCGTTACCGCCGATCGACCCGGCGGTGACGGTCGTCGCGCCCGTGTACGTCTGGTTGCCGTTGAAGAACAGCGCGCCGGCCCCGTTCTTGGTCACCGAACCCGCGCCGGTGATCTCGCCGTTGAGCGTCCCGTCCACGTCCTGCTCGAACACGACCGACGTGCCCGTGTTCGTCGTCGTCAGCCCGGGCAGCGACTGCGCCCGGGCGACCAGCACGCCGGTGTTCGCGTTGAGCGTCGTCCCGCCGGCGAACGAATTGGTCCCGGTCATCGCGAACGTGCCGTACGTCGTGGTGACCCCGGCCGTGTTCTCGACCGCCCGGACGATCCCGCCCGACCCCGTGATGTTCCCGGACAGCACGATGTTCGCCGTGCTCCCGCGGCGCGACTGGATCGTGGTCGTCCCGTCCAAGGTCATCGTGCCGGCGTGCGTGTACGTGCCGTACCCCGTCTGGCTGTCGATCGTCAGCAGCGCCGGGGCGCTGACGTGCAGGCTCCCGGACTCCACCGTGTCGGCCGCGATCTCGATCCGCGAGTCGCCCTGGAACGTCAGGTTGTTGGACGTGTTGATCGTGATCCCGGCGGCGTTCGTGACCGTCCCCGGGACGCTCCCGATCACCGTCTTGACGTCGGCGGTGTCCGGGCCCTGGTAGTTCAACTTCAGCGCCGCCCCGGTCGATCCCTGCGCGTACTTGAGCGTGATCAGGTGCTTGCCCGGCGTCAGCGAGACCGCCCCGGAGTACTCGCGGTCGCCGTGGTTCAAGTCGTTGTTGACCACCATCACGCCGTCGACGTACAGCACGCTCCCGTCGTCGCTCGACGAGAAGAACGTGTAGTCCCCACCCTGGGTGATGCTCACGAGCCCGCTGAACACCGCGGCCATCGTCTCGGCGTCGACGCCGGCCGGCCGGCCGATCAGCCCCAGGCCGTTGTTCGCGTAGTTGACCGTCTGCTCGACGGACGTCACGTTCGGGACGGCGTTGTAGTCGTTCGCCCCGATGAAGTTGTTGCCGCTGTTGAACCACCGGGCCGCGAACCCGTCCGTCTCGCCCGTCAGCACGGCCCCGGCGAGGTTCGGCGAGTACCGGAGCATCGTCTGGTTCGTCCCGGCCCCCACGCCGGACGCCGCGATCGTGATCGCCGCCCCACCGGACGCGCTCCCGCCGGTCGCGTTCACCGCCCCGCGCAGGTCGAGCACGCCCCCGCCGATCGTGATCGGGCCGGCGATCGTGTTCGCCCCCGCGCCGGACGCCGTGTTGCCCAGGCGCAGGTAGTTCTTGACCACGCCCGTGACGGCCTCGGTCCCGGCGGCGGTCGTCAGCGACCCGCCCAGCGTGACCTTCCCGTCGAGTTGGAGTTGGCCGGCCCCCTTGACGAGGTCCGCCGTCGTCGTCAGCGAACCGACCAGCGTCGACCCCCGGTAGTCGGCGTTGAACGTCGTCGACGTCGGCGGGACGTACCCGTTGACGGTGAACGTCCGCCCGCCGGCGATCGTGACCGCGCCGGTCGCCCCGGCCGCGCTAAAGTCGCTGCTGAAGATCCGCGCGACCGTCGCGTCGCCCGTGTCGGTGAAGTTCGCCGTGCCCGCGCCCACGCTCACGCCCGTCGTCGCCGTGTACGTGCCCGCCCGCGTCAGGTTCAGCGAGCCCGAGTCGACCTGGAACGCCGCGTTCGTGCCGACCGTGCTGGTGAACACCGACGTCGGGTCGCTGCTGACCCCGACGTTCACCGTTCCGCCCCGCGTGACCAGCGTCGTCCCGTTCGCCAGGCTTACGTTGGCCGTGTCGAACGTCTGCCCGCCCGACAGGTTGATGACCGCGTACGGGTTCGTCCCGCCGGTCGAGATCGTCTGCACGTCGCTGACCGTCGGCGACCCGAGCGTGAGCTCGAGCGTCGAAGGCGCCGCGGCCGTCCCGCCGTTCATGACCAACTGCCCGCCGTTGGCGATCCCGCCGGCCTTCAGCGTCGCGCCCGCGTCGACCTGGTAGATGCTGCTCAGCGTGCGCAGGTCGAGGTTCGCCGTCGAGATCGCGACGTACCCCGTCTGGCCGACGGAGTTCTCGACCCCGCTCATGTTCACGCCGACGCCGAGCGTCCCGTTCCACCCGGTCGCGCTCACGGCCCCGACGCCCCCGCCCCCCTGCCCGCCCCGGATCTCGAGCGTGTGCCACCCCTTGCTCAGGTCCATCAGCGGGGAGTACCCCGACACGTTGTACGTGTCGCTGGACAGCACCTGCGCGCCGTCGACGTACACGCGCGTCCGGTCGTCGAAGCTCTCGCCGAACTGGAACGGGTCGGTGCCCGAATCGTCTCCGTCGGCGACGAAGAACTGGCCCGTGTACGTGAACGTCGTGTTCGTGATCCACCCGCCGGCGTACACGTTGCTCGTCGTGCTCCCGGTGTTCGTCGTGCTGCTCGGCACGTTCAGCGCCGTCGTCGACGTCCGCACCGCGCCCCCGGTGTTCAGGGTCGCCGTATCGATGCTCGTGGACGACGTCCGGTTCTCCCGCAGGCCCGCCACGAACGGCGACCCCGAACTGAGCACCGCGCTGCCGAAGTCCGCGGTCCCGCTGGCGGCCTGGATCACGCCCTGGTTGGTGACCGGCCCCGTCGCCGCGATCGTGTTCCCCGCGCCGGCGCTGACCCGCAGCGCCCCGGCGTTGACGTTGATCCCGCTGTAGTTGCTCAGCGCCGTGCCGCCGGTGACCTCCAGGACGCCCGCCCCCGTCTTGTTGATGGCGTTCCCGCCGAAGTCCAGCGCCGTCTCGAACCTGGCGACCGAGAACTGGCCGGCGTACAGGTCCGTCGCCTTCCCGAGCGTCACGGGCGCGGTGATCGTCGACGTGATCGCCAACTGCGGTCCCGTGTTGTCGGCCGTGCCGATCGCCCGCGCCCCCGCGCCGCCGGCGACCGTGATGCCCCGGCCGAACGTGGTCGTCGCCGGCGCCACCGTCGACCGCGCCGCGCCCACCAGGAACGCCGCGTCCTGACCGGCGCCCGCGTCACCGACCTGCACCGCCGTCGCCCCGTTCCCCAGCGCCCCGTCGACCGACGGCGCGACGTCCCCGCCGACCGCCAGCGTCCCCTGCCGCACGACCGTCGTCCCTGAGTATGCACTCGTCCCGAACAGCGCCAGCGCGCCCGCCCCCGTCTTGGTCAGCCCGGTCGTCGACGTGACCGTCCCCAAATGCGTCATCTGGCGGTCCGCGACCACGTCCAGCAGCGCCCCGGCCCCGCCCAGGGTGACGTTCCGGTTCGACGTGAACGTGTTGGTCGCGCGGAACGTCGCCCCGTCCGCGACCGTCAGCCCACCCGGCGTCGCCGCCGTGTCCGACCCCATCCCCAGCACGCCCGCGTTCACCGCGATCGACCCGGTCAACGAGTTCGTCCCGTTCAACAATTGCGTGCCCGCGCCGTTCTTCACGAGCGAGAGCGCGCCCGTCACGTTGTACGCGTAGGCGTGGTCGGCCGCGTTGTTGATCGTCAGCGTCGCCCCACTCGCGCTGGTGACCTGCTTGGTCCCGCCCGTGCCCCCCTGGTTCGTCAGCCCGGCGATCGTCTGGTCGAACCCGTTGAGGTCCAGCGTGACGTTCGACCCGTCCGTCTGCGACATCGTCACGACCGTCGCCGACGGGAGCACGTTCGCCGCCCCCATGCGCAGCGTCCCCACCGACACCTGAGTCCCGCCCCACGTGTTCCCCGTGGAGTTGATCGTCCACGTCCCGCCGTCGGTCTTCGACAAGCCGGTTGCGCCGATATTGATCGCCCCGTTCACCACGCCGTCGCCGGCGCCGCGCAGGCCGAAGTTGCCCGAGCTCCCCCCGACCGTGCTGTCCACCGTGAACGTGTTGCCCGCCGTGACCGAGTAGAGCTGGGTCGAACCCGTGCCGGCGAGCGTGATCGTGCCCGACAGCGCGTTGTTCCCGTTCGTGCTGGTGATCGACGTGCGCAGCGAGTTGGCGCCGGACGTGCCCGAGTTCATCGTCACGGCCAGGTTGTTGACGCTGACGTTGTTGGTCAGCTCGAGGCTCGTCCCGACCCCGCCACCCGTCGCCGTGTTAATGTGCGTCGTGTTATTCAGCGTGACCGCCACCCCGGTCAGCGCGTTCGACGAACCCAGGCGCAGCGTGCTCTGCTCGAGCCCGCCGGCCACGGAATTGACGACCACGCCCCCCGTAAACGCGCTCCCGTCCCCCTGCAGCAGCAGCGCGCCGCTCCCGTTCTTGGTCAGCGTCCCGCCCCCGACCAGCGGACCGCCGACGATGGTCGTATCTGCGGCCGTCCCGGTGTCGATCGTGCCCCCGCCCGTGCCGATCGTGACGGTCCGCGACGCCCCCAGGTCGATCGTCCCGGTCACGCCCAGCGCCGACCCGCCGCTCAGCGTCAGGCCGTTGGTCGCGCTCGCGTCGCCCAGTTGGTTCTGGTCCATCACGTTGACCCGGGTCCCGCCGGCGATCGACGTGACGCCCGTGTAGAAGCTGTTGCCGCCCAGCGCGACGATCCCCCCGCCCGCGTAGTTGATCCCGCCCGCGATCGACCCGAGTTCGGCGGTGATGTTCACCGCCTTGCCGCTGGCGACCGACACGTTCCCGCTGGTCAGCGTGAGCGACCCGCCCAGCAGGTTGTACGAGTCGTTCAGCGTGACCGAGTTGGCCACGTCGCCGAAGCCGAGCGAGATGTCCGCGCCCGAGCCGGGAACTGGCGTGGGAAAGATCACGTCGTCCGCGTCGATCGGCTTGAAGCCGGTCGACCAGTTGCCGTCGGTGTCCCAGGAGAGGTCGACCAGAGCCTGCCACGTATTGGGCGCGGCGCCGGCGAGCGGCGACACTGCCGCGGCGGCGGCTAGGCTCAGCATCGCCGCGCGTCGAGAAACGCGCTTGAGCTTGCCCCACGTGGACGTCGGAACACCCGCCAGGCGCGCACTGCGCGCGCACCGATCCGAACCCATTGCCTGCGTCATGTAATCTCTCCCAAGACATGAGACGGGCTCCGAACCCGCCGTTCTCTCCTACCGCTTCATGCTATAGCCACTTATTAACTTGCAGTAAATTGCATGATGTGATCGTAAGTGAAATACCCATGTCAAAAACATGAGTACACTCAAGATACACCGAATATTCACCGGCGCTCAATCCAAAAAGCGGTGCAGCCCGCCCCGAAGTAGGCTTTGGGCTCGATAAGTGCTCTAACGACATGAATTTCTAACTCAGTGATACACCGATGGCAGTTTATAGCAATTCACCTACATGAAATTGCGACCCCTATTTTTGTCTCGAAGTTCTGTGAACTACTGGTGCCCCCGACAACGTCGCGCGCAAACAAGAACGACCCACGAGCATCTCGTGGGTCGTTCGACAAACGTTCTGGTTGTTGAAGCAGGGTGCGGCCTGCCCGCCCGACTAGTCCTGACCGTTGAGCAGGACTGACCAGCGGTCGCGCGGCGCGTCGGTCGGCGCGGGGGCGGCCGGTTTGGCGGCCTCCGCCTTCGGGGCCGTCGGGTCGCTCAGCAGCGTGCTGCGCACCGGGAGCGGCCGGGCGCTCGACAGCGGCTGCGTCGTCGCGGCCGACGTCGCCCGGGCGACCCGCAGCTCGCCCTGTGCCGAATCCAACTCGGCCCGCAGGCGGTCCCGCTCGGCCGACACCAGCAGCGCCTGATCCAGCCGCGCCTTGAGCGCCGTGGCCTCCACCCGCGCGTCGTCCCGCGCCTTGTACATCTCGATCTTGAGCTGGTCCCGCTCGGCGGCCGCCTGGGCGTTGCTGCTCACCTGCGACTTGAGCCCCAGCACCGCCGACCGCGTCCCGCTCATCTCCCCCGCCGACCACAGCACGCCGAACGCGGCGATCGCCGTCATCGTCCCGCCCACGCCCCACGCGAGTTTGGTCGTCCGCCGGGTCTGCGCCAGCTCCTCGCGGGTCGTCGCCAGCAGCCGCTCGTACACGCTCACCGTCTCGTCGGCCCGCTTGTTCACCTCGCCCGAGATCAGGTCGTACAACTGCGGGAACGTGATCGACGGCTTGGCCGGCTTGGGCTCGGGCGCCGGCTTCATCTCGGCGGCCGGCCGCACGATCTGCACCCGCTCCAGCACGGCCTCGACTGCCGTCGCGATCTCGCCCGTCGCCTCGGGCGCCACCGGCACTTCGGCGAGCGGGATCGACGCGTGCGCCGGCACCGGTGCGACCTCCTCGGCCGTCAGGGCCGCGTCGCCGGCGATCGGCGTCTCCCCGAACGTCGCCGGGTTCGCCGCCGTGTCCAGCACGGCCGTCATCGCG
>DATHXE010000085.1:0-2615 GCA_035459845.1 Tepidisphaeraceae bacterium
GCCAGACCGCGTCGTGGAACGACGTCGCCGTCGACTCGACGTCCCTCCTCGTCCGCCACACGCTCTACGGCGACGCCGACCTCGACGGCGCCGTCGGCCTCAACGACCTGGTCCGCCTCTCCAACGCGTACGGCACCGCCGGCGCGACCTGGGCCACCGGCGACTTCGACTACGACGGCGCCGTCGGCCTCAACGACCTGGTTCTGATGTCCAACAACTACGGCACCGCCCTCCCCGGCCTGGACACGCCGGCCGGCTCCCCCGACTTCGCCGCCGACTGGGCCTACGCCCAAGCCCTCCCCACGGCGACACCCGAGCCCGGCGCGCTCGCGCTACTCGCCTCAGCCACTGCCCTCCTCACTCGCCGCCGCCGCCGGCTGGCGTGAAGAAGGCACAGCCACAGAACACACAGAGCCACAGAGGAAGAAGAGTTATTAGCCACCGATGCTCACCGATTGGCACAGATGAGAAGGTCATTCATCTTTGCCCACATCGCGGCGGGCGCGGTCATCGCCGTTCGGCGTTCGAGGCGAGATCCTTCGCTGCGCTCAGGATGACGGTGGGAACCGCGCAGCAATGGGCAATGGGCAATTCCCTCCCTCACCACCCTCCCATAAATATCCACGCGCTCCCGCGCCGCGCCCGTCCACGTGCCGCTTGAGGACGTCGAAGCCCCGCGCGACGCACCCTACCCTTCCGCCCCGCCCAGTTCCCGCGTCTGGAACAGCCACATCCCCACCGCCAGCGCGAAGGTCGCGTAGCAGATCGCGTACGCGGTCGACAGGCCGAGGTACGTCCAGATCACGCTCATCGGGACGGCGTTGACGTCGTTGGCGAAGATGCCGACGGCCAGCGGCTTGTAGATCGCCAGCGGGCGCACGTCGAACGTCTCGAGGTACGGGAGCAGCTTGCTCGCGGCGTACGCGGGGGCCTTCAACAGCGGCGATTCGATGTTGCCCGTCGGGTAGATGAAGCGGGTCAGGTTGCCGGCGATGTAGATCAGGATCACGACCGGCAGGTTCACGACCAGCGACACGCGCGTGGAGATGGCGACGCTGACGGCCGCCAGCGCGGCGATCATCAGCCAGGTCTGGATCAGGCTGGGCACCAGGCTGAGCACGTGCATGGCGCGGTAGCCCTGCAGGCGGGCGAACTCGCGGTCGTCGAGCGTGTTGCGGATCAGGTAGTCGTTCGGGATACGGTAGTACGTCGCCATCGCCATCACGGCGCCGAGCACGACGACGGCGAGGAGCGCGGCGAGCACGATGCCCAGGTACTTGCCGACCAGCACTTCCCACCGGTAGAGGGGCTTGCTCATCAGCGTGAGCATCGTGCGGTCCTCGATCTCCTCGTAGATCGACTTGCTGGTGGCGAACAGGGTGGCGATCAGGACGATGAGGAGGATCACGTCGAGGCCGACGGCCTTGAACATGACCGTGTCCTCGCCGAGCGTGAAGAACGGGAGGAGCCAGAAGATGATCAGGATCGCCGCGCCGAAGACGAGCAGGAGCGAGTAGATCGGCTGGACGATCGCCTCGCGAAACGTGTGGCGGAGGATGACGGCGGTTCGGTACATGGCTGGCGAGTTGTCAATTGTCCATGGCCAATTGTCAATGGTCAGAACGGTCGCCGACGGCGCGCACCGAGAGCCGGCCGACGTTCCCACAATGGACAATTAACAATGGACAATTGACCAACTAGTGCTTGATCGAGAAGCCGGTGAAGGCGTTGGTGGGCGGCTCGATCTGCGTGTCGACCCGGCGGATGAAGTGGCACATCTTGCGGCGGACCGAGTCGAGGACTTGGTCCATCTCGCCGTCGGCCCCCTCCATGACGAGCTCGACCCGGCCGTCGGGCAGGTTGCGGACGTACCCGCGGACATCGTGGGGCATGGCGAGGTTGTGGACGGTGTACCGGAAGCCGACCCCCTGTACCCGGCCGGTGAAGTGGCAAATCCGGCGGTGAACCTCGCTGGCGATGGAATGGGCGTGGGTCTGGTTCACGGGCGCGAGTGTAGCGCAACAGTGGGGGATGATGCAACGGAAAATTGCGCGCGCGGCGCGGGTCCGAGTATGCTGGTCAACAGGCCCATGCGAATTCTCATCGCGCCGGACAAATTCAAGGGGTGCCTCACTTCGCGCGCGGTCGCCGAGGCGATCGCCGACGGGATTCGCGATGCCGTTCCGACCGCAGAAATTGAGCTCTGCCCGATGGCCGATGGCGGGGAGGGGACGGTCGACGCCCTGGTCGCCGCGACCGGTGGACGGCTTCTCACCCGGACGGTCACCGGTCCTCTACCGAACATGCGGGTGGAAGCGGCGTTCGGCGTGCTCGGCGATGGGCAGACGGCCGTGATCGAGATGGCGGCGGCGTCGGGGTTGCACTTGCTGCGGCCGGAACAGTACGACCCGCTGGCGACGACGACGTACGGGACGGGGGAGCTCATCCTGGCCGCGATCGAGGCGGGGGCGCGGCGGATCATCCTCGGCATCGGGGGCAGCGCGACCGTCGACGGCGGGGTCGGTTGCGCCCAAGCGTGCGGCGTGCGGTTTGAAGGCATCCCTGACACGCCGCCGACCGGTCGCGACCTTCCGAGAGTGCGGGTAGCCGCGGGA
>DATHXE010000086.1:0-11350 GCA_035459845.1 Tepidisphaeraceae bacterium
CGACGGGCAGACGGATTGGGGGGCGATCGCGACGCCCGCGGCGAACGTGGCGGCGTACAACAACACGGGGCTGACGGCGGACACGGTGTATTACTACCGCGTGACGGCGCGCAACGCCGCCGGCGACTCGGCGGCGAGCACGGTCGTCGCGCGGCGGACGCTGCTGACGGCCCCGACGGGACTGTTGGCGACCGGCATGTCGACGTCGCAGGTCGACCTGGTCTGGCCCGACGCGACGGGCGAATCGGGGTACGTGCTCGAGCGGTCGCCGAACGGGTCGACCCTGTGGACGACGCGTGCGACGCTGGCGGCGAACGCGACGACGTGGTCGGACACCGGCCTGACGCCCGGGACGCTCTACTACTACCGGCTGCGCGCGACGAACACGTCGGGGAACTCGTGGCCGGGCGGGAACTCGAGCACGTGGACGATCCCGGCGGCGACCCCGCTGACGGTGACGGCCGTGTCGCCCACGCAGGTGAAGCTCGCGTGGACGAACGTCGCGGGCGAAACCGGCTTCAAGATCGAGCGGTCGGCGGACGGGCAGTCGGACTGGGCGCCGGTCACCACGACGGCGGCGAACGTGACCGCGTACACGGACTCGAACCTGACCGCGGACACGCCGTACTTCTACCGCGTGACGCCGACGAATTCGGCGGGCGACGGGGCGGCCAGCACGGTCAAGGGGACGCGAACGCTCCTGCACGCGCCCACCGGACTCGCGGCGGCGGCGGTCGGCACGAACCGCGTGGATCTGACGTGGTCCGACTCGACCGGCGAGACGGGGTACGTGGTCGAGCGGTCGCTGAACAACGTGGCGTGGAGCCAGGTGGCGGTGGTCGACCCCGACGACACGGACTGGAGCAACACGGGATTGAACGCCGGGACGGCGTACACGTACCGCGTGCGGGCCGCGAATGCTGGCGGGAACTCGGCCGCCAGCACGGCCGCGGGCGCGGTGACGGTCCCGGGGGCAACCTCGGTCAGCGCGACCGGCGCGTCGGCGTCGCAGATCAATTTGGCGTGGGGGAACATCGCGGGCGAGACGGGGTATCGCGTGGAAGTGTCGACGGACAATTCGCAGTGGACGTCGCTGGCGACCAAGGGCGCCAACGTGACGAGCCACCAGGTCACGGTACTGACGGCGGACACGCTGTATTACTTCCGCGTCACGCCGTTCAACGCGGCCGGCGATGCGGCGGCGACGACCGTGAGTCGGCGGACGGTGCTGGGCGCGCCGACCGGCGCGGCGGCGACGGCGCTCTCGCCCACGTCGATCAAGCTCACCTGGTCCGACAGCGGCGCGGAGACGGGCTACAAGATCGACTGGTGGAATGGGAAGGCCTGGGCGCAGCTGGCGACCGTCGCGGCGGACACGACCGAGTGGACGAAGACGGGGCTCGTCGCGAGCCGCACGTACCTGTACCGCGTCCGGGCGAGCAACGCGGGCGGTGATTCGGCCCAGAGCGCCACGGCGACCGTGCTCACGCCGGCCTCGGCGCCGACCGGGCGGCGCCGCCGCGGGTGATCGCTACCGCACGGGCGGGGCTTTCTGTTCCCGCGGCGCGACGAGCATCTGATTGCCGCCGTTGCGGTCGAACTTGACCTGGATTATCGACCCGGCCCGGCCGTCGAGCAGCGCCTGGATCTCGGCGAGCGTCTTGCCGGCGGTCGGGAAGTTGTCGACGGCGGTCAGCACGTCGCCCGGCTGGGAGCCGAATTCGGCCAGCGCGCCGCCGGCGGGGAACGCGACGAGCACGGGCTTGCCGTCCTTGATCTGAAGGGTCATGTGAATCGTGCCGGTCGCGGGCCCGCCGGCGAGCGTTTCGGCGCGCAGCTTGGCCAGATGGGCGTGGCGGGCCTTCATCTTCTCAGTTTGTTCAGGGGTCAGCCTGGGCGTGATCTTCGCGAGCGCGGCCCTGGCGTCGTCGGCGTCGGAGAGCATGAGCCAGGCGCACCCCTCGGCGTCGTCGGACGGGCCGAGCTTGCCGTTGAGGATCTGCGCCCCGGCGTTGAGTGCGCCGACCGAGTCGCCGCGCATGGCCGACGTCTGGTAGAGCTTGAAGGCCTTGTCCTGGTCGGCCGGTGCGCCGCGGCCGTCACGGTACATGTTGCCGGCGTTGAGCGGGGCGAACTTGGAGCCCAGGTCGGTGGCGCGGAGGTAGAACTTCAGGGCCTGCTCGTCGCTGGCGGCCGTCCCCCAGCCCTTGGCATGGGCCAGGCCGCCGACGTAAAAGGCGTGCGGGACCTCGCGCTGGATGAGGGGGTTGAGCGTGTCCCAGACGGCGCGGTAGTCCTTGGCCTCGAGCAGGTGGCTGACGACGGCGAACGGGTCGCGGTCGGCGAGTTTGAGGGGTTTGACGGACGTGCCGGACTTGAGCGTCGCCTGCTCGCCGGCAAGTTCGATGGTGAAGGGGAAGTCCTGGCCGTTGTGGGTGAACTTGCCGCGGAGGGTCGTGCCCTCGACGCCGGCGTCGGTGAACGGGAGGACGAGGTTATTGAGCGTCAGGTGCCCGATCAGAGTTCGGTTGGCTTCAAAAACGGCGGCGGAGACGTTCTCCCCGCGCCACCAACCCACCGCGGCGCGGTCGTCGGCGACCGCGGCGCCAGAGGCAACAATCGAGGCGAGGCAGGCCACGAGGAATCGGCTGACGTAACGCATGGGATGCTCCGAGGTTTGACAGCGAATGTAGAACTTGCGCCGCAGGCGTGTCAAGAATTTGTTTGGGGGTCTGGCCGGTTCACGCGGGCTTATCCTGTGGAAGATTCGGGACGGGGGGCCTTTTCTAGCGTGGCGGGGGCGGCTAGAATCAGCCCGAGCGGTCGCCCGAAAGGACGGCCGGGTCCGATGCAAGGGTTGGCTGCGAACCGGGTCAGGTCGGAAACGAAGCAGCCATAAGCAGTACCAGCCTTGTGCCGTCGGTCACCCGGTCGTCCTTCGTGGCGACCGTTCTTTATTTGGGGGAGCGGAGAAACGAAAAGACGAAAAGACGTAAAGAGGGCGAGCGGGCATCGGCGCGACGCCGATCGAGGACTGGCCTTTTCGTTTTTCGTCTTTTCGTTTTTCTCCGGCTTGCCCGTGCCGGTTGCAAATCACTTATCGGGGCTGAGAATCGGCACCCACATGCGCCTCTTCGTCGTCGCGAATACCACCCGGCCGAGCGTTCAGCCGTTCATGGACGGGCAGATGGCGTGGATCCGGGAGCGGGTCGAGGTCGTGGGGATGGACGACAGTTGCGGGGTGACCCTGCGCGAGGTCGAGGCGGACGCGATCCTGGTGCTCGGGGGGGACGGAACGCTGCTGGCGGCGGCGCGGCGGCTGAGCGGTAAGCAGATCCCGATGATGGGGATCAACTTCGGGCGGTTGGGGTTCCTCGCGAATTTCACACCCGACGAATTCCGGACGGATTTTGCGAAGCTGGTGGAGCGGGAACTGCCGATCACGCCGCGGGCGACGCTGCAGGTGACGGTCGATCGCGAGCCGGGGTCGGCGGGCCGGCCGATGTCGCCGGGCGACTGCGTGGACGGCGGGGAGGGGCTGCACTCGGGCGCGGTGCGGTTCAGCTCGATCGCGCTCAATGATGCGGTGATCGCCGCGGGGCCGCCCTATCACATGATCGATTTGGCGCTGACGGTGCACTCGGGCCCGGGGACGCCGGGGCGGATCCAGTGCACGGGCGACGGGATCATCATCGCGACGCCGTCGGGGTCGACGGCGTACAACCTGTCGGCGGGCGGGCCGATCGTGAGCCTGGGCGTGGACGCGGTGGCGATCACGCCGATCTGCCCGCACTCGCTGGCGTTCCGGCCGGTGGTGGTGCCGATGTCGTCGGCGATCACGATCGCGCCGCTGCGGACGAATCCGGGGACGACGCTGTTCTGCGACGGGCAGGCGTCCACGCCCATCGCGCCCGGCGACCGGATCACGATCACGCGCGCCGACCACGACGTACTGCTGTTCGAGAACCCGCACTCGAGCGCCTGGCAGGCGCTGGCGGAAAAGCTCCACTGGGCGGTGGGGCCGGATTACAACCACGCGTGAGGGCTGGCGGGCCGGCGGGCAAAGAAGATTCACCGCAGAGACGCAGAGGGCGCTGAGGGGGCGCAGAGAAGACGAGTTCGAATGTTGGGGTTTCTGAGGTCCGGGAGATCCGTGATGCGTCTGTCCATCCTCCATCTTCTATCCTCCATCCTCGTTTGCTCCGCGCTCCCGGCGCGAGCCCACGACCCGCTCGGCGACCTTCCCAAGCCAATCTCCGTGCAGGAGGCTTGGGACGTGATCACCCAGTCGGTGCGGAACATCGGGCGGTGCATCGAGACGAACCAACTCGCGACGGCCGCGGTGCACGTGGGGAACGTGTCGCCGGCGCTGCGGGTGCTGCAGGAGGATGCGCGGCGGCGGAAGGATGAGGCGCTGTTCGCCAAGCTCGAGAAGCTGTTCGCCAAGGGCGACGCGGTGATCGTGGCGACGCGCGTGAAGGACGACCCGGCGCTCAAGGCGCAGCTCGCGTGGGAGCACTACGACGCGGCGGTGACGGACGTCGCGGCCGCGTACGACCTCAAGCTCGTGCGCGGCGGGGTGTTCGTCTGCGTGCACCACCCGCTCGAGCGGACGACGGACCCGACGCTCCCGTGCACCAAGTGCGGGATGAAGGGCATCCGTCGGCGGATCCCGTCGAGTTTGACGTACGAGAAGCCCGGCGCGCCGTCGATGAAACTTGCGGCCCGGCCGGCGGCGCCGCTGAAGGTCGGAGAGAAGGCGGAGGTGACGATCACGCTCACCCGGGCCCGCGACGGCGAGCCGGTGACGCGGCGCGATTTGCTCGTGATGCACACGGAGAAGATCCACCTGCTGATCGTCGATTCGAGCCTGACCGATTACCACCACGAGCACCCCAGGCCGGCGGACCGGCCGGGCGAATACACGTTCTCGTTCACGCCGCGAAAGCCCGGGCCGTACCGCATTTTCGCGGACGTGGTGCCGACCGAGACGAGCCAGCAGGAGTACGTGGTCGGGGAGATCGCCGCGGACACGAAGGGCGAGCCGGTGCGGCGGGCGGAGTCGACCAGCCGCGTCGAGGCGGAGGGATTCTTCTTCGAACTCGCGTTCCGGACCAAGGACGGCGGGACGCCGAAGGCGGGCGAGGTCGTCACGGGCACGCTGACGGTCAAAGGGCCGGACCAGCGCGGGTTCACGAAACTCGAGCCGGTGATGGGGGCGTTCGCGCACCTGGTGGCGTTCCACGAGGACGGCAAGACCGTCCTGCACATCCACCCGGAGGGGCCCGAGCCGGAGAACGCGGACCTGCGCGGCGGGCCGACGCTGACGTTCAAGTTTTACGCGCCCGACCCGGGGTATTACCGGTTGTACGCGCAGACCCAGATCTTCGAGGGGGCGGTGTTCGCGCCGTTCCAGTTGAACGTGGGGAAGTGAGGGGGCGGAGGCCACCCTACGGGTTATTCCGTTCCCAGCCGACTGGCTGCGTCCACGCCTGCTGCTTCTGCGTCTTGAACGACGGGACGGCCGGGTTCAGTGACGAGTTGACGATCGCGCGGACGTAGAGTTCGTCGCCCTTGAGGGTGTAGGAGGGCGAGAGGCCTTCGACGGTCGCCAGGACGACGCCGACGTCGGACGGCGACGGCTTGTAGTCGGCGGGTTTGACGCCTGCGGGCAGGCGCGTGCCGACGAAATGGGTGGTGTATTTGGCGGTGTCCGTCGGGACGATGTCGATCGAGAGCGTCTTCGCGGCGGGGTCGAACTTGACGTCGCGGAGGACGACGCCGGTCGAGGCGTAGCAGTCACCGGTCTCGATCGCCGCCAGAATGTTCGCCGTGTTCAGTTCCTTGGCGCGGACGACGGTCCACCCGCGGCCCGGCGTCGCGCGAGACATACCGGGCACGTGGTACGAGTGCGAGTCGTCGTTGCCGATACCGAACAGGGGGGCGGACTTGAGCGACGTCAGGCGCATCGTGTTGGCGATGTCCCAGACGCGGTCGATGGACGGGCGCGTGGCCGGGCCCTTGGGGTCGCCGAGTTGATTGACCGTCGGGTGGCCGTTGTAGACCTCGAAGAAGCGCTCCTCGACGGCCCGGGCGAGTTCGTCGGCGGTCACGCCCCACTGGAAGTTGGGGTGGTTGAGGTGGGCGAGCGTCGGGCGGTTGAGGCGCTTGCCCTGCTCCTTCACGGCGCGAAGGTTGGCCGTGATGATCTCGGGGACGGATTTGCCGCCCTGTGCTTTGATGGTCTCGGCGACGTTGATGCCGCCCATGTGGATCGGGCGTTTGTCGAGCTTGTCGGAGATCTCCTCGGCCTGGATGAGGATGAACTGGCCGGGCTTTTCGAACAGCGGGCGGTACTCGTCGAACGAGGCGAGGCGGACCTCCTGGGTGCCCTCTTTGCGGTCGCCGCGGGATTGGGCCTTGAGCCCGGCGTCTTTCAGGTATCGGTCGGTCGCGGGGCCCGCGCCCTTCTTGTAGAGGTCGGCGAACTTGACCCACTTGTCGCCGGTCTGGGCGGTGTTGTGGTCGGAAATGCCGAGGAAGTGGTAGCCGTGGTCGCGATACCAGCGGGCGATGTGCTCGGGGTAGTCGTCGCCGTCGGACCAGAGGGAGTGGGTGTGGAGGTTGCCCTTGTACCAGCCGGCGGGGATCGGCGGGGCGGGGGGCGGGGGCGCGGGCGGTGCTTCGACGACGGCGGCAGCGGCGGCGGGCGCCGGCGCAGGTTTGTCGCCGGCGGTCGACGGGTCGCACGCGACGGCGACGGACAGGCACAGCGCGAGGAGGAGCGTGAGCGCGGCGGGGAGCTTGGGCATCGTGGGATTGTACTTCGCGCGGGCGCGGGGGTTGAGCGCGCGGTGCCTGGGGAAACGCAATCCTCATGATTGGGATCGACGTCGTCAATCGGGGAAGATCGCTGTGCGACCCGCCCGCTGAAGCGGGCTCGCCGAGTCAGGCAACAGGCCCATCCGCCGGACGTACTTCGTGAGACGCGCAACGCGCCCGTTTGCCTGCGGGCATCGATTGTCTATGCTTGGCGCGCAACTCTCCAACGAAAGGTCGACATGCGGAACGTGAGGAAGTGGCTGGCCGGGTGTTTGATGGGCGCAATGGCGGTGTCGTTCGGGGCGGCGCCCCGGGCGGCGGTCGCGGGGGACGCGGCCAAGCCGATCAAGGCGCTGCTGGTCCTCGGCGGGTGCTGCCACGACTACGCCAAGCAGAAGGACATCCTCAAGGCGGGGATCGAGAAGCGGGGGAATATCGAGGTGACGATCGCGTACGAGCCCGACAAGGGGACGAAGAAGCTCAACCCGGTGTACGAGAAGGACGACTGGGCCAAGGGGTACGACGTGATCATTCACGACGAGTGCTCGGCCGACGTCAAGGACGAGGCCGTCATCGAGCGGATCCTCAAGCCGCACAAGGACGGCCTGCCCGGCGTCGTCCTGCATTGCGGCATGCACTGCTACCGCAGCAAGGGGTTCCCGCAGAAGACGCCGTGGTTCGACTTCACCGGCCTGCCGTCCACCGGTCACGGCCCGCAGGAGCCGATCGCGATCACGTTCACGGACGCGGCGAGCCCGATCACCAAGGGCCTGGAAAACTGGACCACCATTAAGGAAGAACTGTACAACAACGTCGCCGGGGGCGTGCTGCCGACGGCCAAGCCGCTCGCCAAGGGCAAGCAGGTCGTCAAGGCGAAGGACGGTAAGGAGCGGACGGACGAGACCGTGATCGTTTGGACGAACGAGTACAACGGCAAGGCCAAGGTCTTCGCGACTACGCTCGGGCACAACAACGCGACCGTCGAGGACGACCGCTACCTCGACCTCGTCACCCGCGGGTTGCTCTGGTCCGTCGGCAAGCTGACCGACGACGGCAAGCCGGCCGCGGGTGCGGAGAAGAAGTAACATTAACCGTGGTCGCTGGCCGCTTGCGGCTTTGCGGCTGAACCGATCAATAACAACGCGGGCGCGCCGTCAAAAGGCGCGCCCGCGTTTTCATTTCCAAATTGTACCCCTCATACGGTCACTTCGGCTTCACGACCTTCGCCTTGCCGCCGTAGAACTTCTCGATCGCGGCGACGGCCCCGTCGGGCGTCGCGTCGTACCACGTCCACGAGAGCTTCTTGTCCGCCGCGAGTTCGGAGCGGTGGATGGCGAAGCCGAGGTTGTCGGCGTTGATGCGTTTGAGCGTGTTGACGCCGGCCCAGTAGTACTCGTCCTTGCCGGCGGCGGCGAGGAAGAGCGGGCCGCCGGAGTTGCCGCCGTTGATCGCGGCGTCGGTCTGGATGAACGCGACGCCGGCGATGTCGCGCATGGCGGAGACGCGGCCGAACGTGTGCGTGCTGTCGAGCCCCTGGGGCGCGCCGACGGCGACCACGTCGGCCCCGATGTCGGGCTTGGGCGCGCCGGCCGCGTTGCCGGCTGACGGGGCGCCGAGCGACACGAAGTCCTCGCCCTCCTTGAGCGTCGTCGGCTTCTTGGTCTTCAGGTCCGTGTCGGTCAGGTTGACCATGACCAAGGCCACGTCGAGCTTCTTGTTGACCTCGGCGAACCGGCGCACCAGCCGATACGCGCCGCTGGGGAACTTGATGTAAAGCGAGTATTCGGCGACCTCGGCGGTCTGGTCGGTCGCGTCGTCCGCGTGGGCCAGGCCGTCGAGGTTCAGGCAGTGGCGGTTGGTCAGCAGGACGAGCTGGTCGGACTTGCCCGCCGCCCCCGCCGGGATCACTTCGAGGACGCAGCAGGTGCCGTTCCAGCTTTTCTTGTCGTCGACGACGGCGTCCTGTTCGACCCACTGCCCGACGATCATCGGGGCGGCGAATTTGAGCTGGTCCTTCTTGATCGGCTTCTGCTCGGGCGGCGGCCCCGCGGCGGCGGCGGGCAGCGCGATCCCGACCACGAAAACGGCAACAGCCAGTCGACGAAGACGCTGACGCATCATGTGGCACCTTCCCTGACGTGAGTTATCGCGAATCGTAACGAGCGGTTGCGGGCGGAGCAAAGAAATGATTGCGGGGATGCGGATTGGTTCTCGCAGGAATTCGGGCCGTCGCTTGACGCTCGGGCTCCGGCTTGGAGTGGTAGACTGCGCGGGATGGATCCGACGTTCGTGACGCTCGATGTGAAGGTCGTCCCCGGCGCCTCGCGCGACCGCGTCGCCGGGCGGTACGCCGCGGGCGTGAAGGTGCAGACGTCGGCGCCGCCCGAGTGGGGAAAGGCGAACGCGGCGGTCGCGCGCATCCTTGCGCAGTTTCTCAACGTCAAGCCGGCCCAGGTCGAACTCGCGTCCGCCCCCGCGAACCCGCGTAAGCAGTTCCGGATATCCGGTCTGACGGCCGAGCAACTGGCGGAGAAACTGGCGGGTTTGGGGTAGAGGGCGCGCCGCCGGGTCCGGTAAGTTGGCCGCTCAGGGAGAGGTCGTCGTCCCACCGGAGCGTGCGTCATGGCCGTCGTCGCAAAGTCGTTGAAGTCGTTGGTGGTCGCGGGGCTGGCGCTGCTGGCTTCGTCCGCCAGTGCGCAGATCGTTTACGAGCCCGTGCAGTACCAGTACTCGGCGGGGGGGCAGACGTACTACTACGGCGGGTCCGACCCGCGCGTGCACGAGGCCGCCCGGCGCGAGAGCGGGGTCTCGTCGTGGGGCCGCACCAACGGGTACGCGTTCCACAGCGGCAACATCGACACGCACCGGGCCGTCGTGACCGAGCCGACCCGCGTGTATACGGATCAGGTGCCGTACTGGAACGCGCGGGTCCACGGGTTCACGGCCGACGACGCCCGGAACGAGGCGTACGCGAACTCGTACGCGTACTTCCGCAAGGCCGACCTGGTGCGGACGGCGGTCCGGCAGGCGGACGGGACGTGGCACGTGCCGGCCCAGCCGTCGCCGCAGCGCGGGTCGATCGAGATCCGGCCGGTGCCGGCGGCGCGACCAATGCTGGACTCGAAGAAGCCGTCCACCGCGCCCAAGCCTGTGCTGATCATCCCCAAGCGGCTTCTGGATAAGCCGCTGTGGGGAGAACCGCTCCCGCAGGCATAGGGTGTGCCGCTTGCGGCTTAGTGACGACGCCGACCGTTCCCGTGCTGTCATCCCGCGATTTATCCGATAACATAGGAAGTCCTTCAGGAGACGACCTATGCGGATGTCGCTGCGCCGAATCGGACGTGTGGCCTCGGTCTTGACCGCTTCGCTCGCGGCCGCCGTCGCGTTGGCGGCGGACGCCCCGGCGGGCGGTGACCCGAAAACCGCCAAGCCCCCCGCGACCGCGCCGGCGACCAAGCCGGCCGGCGCGCCGAACGTCCCGGCGAGCCAGCTGATGGACAGCCTGCTCCGGCCGGCATCGTCGGGCGCGCAGCCGCTCAAGCCGATCACGGACGCGCCGACCGTCGACCTGACGACCGGCAAGGGGGCCGTCGCGCCCGGCGCGCCGCAACTCAACCTGATGCGCGAGGGAGCGTACGTCGTCGACCGCGTCGGGCGCCTGACCAAGGGCGCCGACGGGCAGAGTTACGAGCTGACGTTCGATGCGGATGGCAAGACCCTGAAGGACCCGCCCATGGTCATCCTGCCGAACCAGAAGCTGATGCAGATGGAGAACGCGGTGCAGGGGAGCAACCGGGACATCCGGTTCCGCGTGACGGGGATGGTGACGGAGTACAAGGGGCGGAACTACGTGCTGCTGGAGAAGGTGGTCGTGGTGCCGGACGTGCAGCAGTTCTGAGGCGGGGATCGAAGGACGGAAGTTCGCCGCCTACGATCGTCGCATGGCTTTCCTTCGCGAGCGCCGCCGGCAGGCCGAATGGATGGACCGGCCCGACGCCGACCCGCGCGAACTGGCGGAGAGCCTCGCGTTCATCCGCAAAGTGAATCGCCGGCTGGGGTATACGCGGGCGACGCTCAAGCACCTGAAGCGGTTCGCAGCGACGTGGAACAGGGGGGAACGAATCGAGGTCCTCGACGTTGCGACCGGTTCCGCGGACATTCCGCTGGCGATCGCGCGGTGGGGGGGTGAGGCGGGATTTGACGTGCGCGTGACGGGGGTGGACTTTCACGCGGAGACGATCGGCGTGGCGCGGTCTGAAGTTCGGGGGGCGACGAGCGCTTCGGGACGCGCCCCGCAAGCGGGGCGGCTACAAGAGGGGACCGGGCCCGTTGCGCGCGTTCGTCTCGTGCGCGCGGACGCGTTCCGATTGCCTTTCGAAAACGCGGCCGTCGACTATGCGATCACCAACATGTTCCTGCACCACCTGGACCCGCCCGAGATCGTCGCGGTGCTGCGCGAGATGGACCGGGTGGCCGGGCGGGGGGTCATCGTTGCCGACCTGCTCCGCAGTTATCGGGCCTACGCGTG
>DATHXE010000087.1:0-1537 GCA_035459845.1 Tepidisphaeraceae bacterium
ATGATGATCCAGCTCTGATCCTGATTCGCCACGTGCGCCGTGCGCGGGTGAAGAGCGATCATCTGGGGATCGTGAATCTCGAACGCCGCCCCGTTCGACACTTGATGACGAACGGTTCGAAAGGCGTCATCCCGATCAACCGCTGGAGTTCCTTCCGGATCATCGATCATCCCGCCTTGAGTATGCCCGACTCGACCCGGTCGATTTCCCCCCAGGGGATCCAGCGAAACGTCGGCGCGTTATCGTCCGCATATACCAGCCGTCGCTCCATCGCCACCGCCTGTGCGACGCGCGTCACCTCGACTGCCTCCCCCGACGTCAACACGACTCGGAACGGTCGGAACGGCCTCCGCCCGATGTGCTCGCGAAGTTGTTGGGGCGTCACCATGTCAAGATTGTATCGACCGAATCGCTGAATACGCCAGCGCGTTTAGACTCCCTCGCCGCTTTCCCCATTCCTTCGGCCCTCCCGCATTCCGCACAATCGCCCCCATGCCCCTCTCCCCCGAAGCCCGCCTCGCCTGGCGCCAGCGCCGCGAAGAACGCCGCGAAAAGCAACGCGCCCTCAACGTCGTCCGCGCCAAACAATCGCACGCCCTCCGCACCGCCTACGAGCTCACTCACACGCCAGCGCCCGCCCCGCCCCCGCCCACGAACCTCCAGGTCGGCTGCTCCGGTTGGTACTACTGGCACTGGAAGGGCGACTTCTACCCCGCCGAGCTCCCCGGCTCGAAGTGGTTCGACCACTACGCCTCGCACTTCCGCACCGTCGAGCTCAACGCCCCGTTCTACCTCTGGCCCACACCCGCTACCGTCGCCACCTGGCTCCGCCAGGCCGGCCGTCGCCGCTTTACCTACACCGTCAAGGTCAACGAGCTGATCACCCACACCAAGCGCTTGGCCCGCACCGCCGACGACGTCCGCGCGTTCGGCCACATCGCCGACCTCCTCGGCCCCCGCATGGGCTGCTTCCTCTTCCAACTCCCGCCCAGCGTCCACTACTCCGGCGCGATGCTCTCCCGCATCTTAAAACAGCTCGACCCCCGCCGCCGAAACGTCGTCGAGTTCCGCCACAAGTCCTGGTGGGACGAGAAAGTCTTCCGCGCCTTCCGCGACACGAACACGATCTTCTGCTCCACCAGCGGCCCCCGCCTCCCGTCAGACCTTGTGAAAACCGCTGACGACGTCTACGTCCGCTTCCACGGCACCACCAAGTGGTACCGCCACGACTACTCGAAAGCCGAACTCGCCGAGTGGACCCAAAAGATTCGCGCCGCCAACCCCATCACCGTCTGGGCCTACTTCAACAACGACCGCGAGGGCAACGCGATCCGCAACGCGCGGGAGCTGCTTCGCCAACTCCAAGCAAAATAGCGCGTGGCCGCGAAAACGAAAACGGGACGGCGCCGAGCGCCGTCCCGTCTCTTATTGCAAACGAACGCAATCCCTATTTCGTCACGCCCCCCGGCAAAAGCCCTTCCAGCTTCCGGGCCCGCACCGGGTGCTGCAGCTTGCGGATCGCCTTGGCCTCCACCTG
>DATHXE010000088.1:0-3527 GCA_035459845.1 Tepidisphaeraceae bacterium
CACCCCCTTCACAGCCCCCGAAGACGCAAAAAATCGCGCGCAAGACTGGCCCCCCCGCCACCGCACACTCTCCTCCGACTTCTTCGCGCCTTCGCGCCTTCGTGGTTCACTTCCACGCGATCGCCGCGCTCGACGGGCCCGCCAGGTGCAGCACCTCGGTGCGCTTGAAGCCCACCTCTTTACACCACCCCGCGAAGTCCTTCCCCGAGTAGTCGAACGCATCCCCGAACTCGATCAGCATGTTCAGCGACATGCACAGCCCCTGCACGTTCGTCCGCCGCTCGTCGTCGATCAGCGCCTCGATCGCCACCAGCGCCCCGCCCGCCGGCAGCGCGTCGTACGCCGCCCGGATCAGCCGCATCTTCTTCTCGAGGTTCCAGTCGTGCAGGATCATCCCCATCGTGATGAGATCCGCCTTCGGCAGCGGGTCCGCAAAAAAGTCGCCGGCCGCCGTCGTCACGCGATCGCTCAATCCCGCCGCCGCGATGGCCCGCTTCGCGATCGGCTCCACCGGCGGCAAATCGAACGACGTGCACCTCAAGTGCGGGTGCCGCCTGGCCACCTCGGTGCAGAGCAGGCCCGTCGCCCCGCCCACGTCGCACAGCGTCTTGAACGGCGAGAAGTCGAACTTTTGGGCGAACGCCTCGAAGTTGAGGCGGGACAGCCCGGTCATCGCCCCCATGAATTGCTCGAGCTTGGGCAGGTCCTTGTACAACTCCTCGAAGATGTGCTTCTGGCTGTGCTTGGTCTCGTTCTGCGCCCGGCCCGTCCGCAGCGCCTCGGGCAGGTCGTGCCAGAACCGGAACAGCCGCGCGTTCAGCATCTCCAGGATGCCCCCGACGTAGCGCGGGCTCGCCGAGTCCAGGTACTGCGCCCCGGCCGGCGTATTGAAGTATCGCGCCTCGGGCCCGGGCGACCCCTCGCGCTCCAGGAACTTCATCGCCACCAGCGCGTCGAGAAAATCATACACCCCCCGCGGGTGCCACCCGAGCTTGGCGCCGACCTGCGGCCCCGTCATCCGCCCCCCCTGCCCCAGCAGCGAGAACACGCCCGTCTCGACCGCCGTCAGCAGCACCTTCGACCCCCAGAACCCGAACGCCGTCTGCAGGATCGGGGACGGGTCGTGAATCGTTTCGTCGGCGGCCATGGGCGGGCTCCTTGGTGGAAAGACGCTGGGGGCCAACTCTACCGCGCGGATTCGGAAGAGTGGAGGGCCGCAAAGACGCAAAGAGCGCAAAGGTTCGAACGACGAGAGAGACGTGCAAAACGGCCGCGCCGCACCACCGTGCAGGTCGCCGACCTCACCACCCTTCTCCTTGCCTTCTCCGACCTTTGCGCTCTTCGCGTCTTTGCGGCGCTTTCCTGCCCGTCAGTCGTCCCACACCCCGGTGATCCGGCGGGCGGTGGCGAACACGACGGGCGCGGGCGGTCGGTCGACCGCCACGGCGAGGTCGGTCGCCGCCGCCGCGTCCGGCGCGGCCCCCGCCGGCGCGGTCAGCGCGACGAGCGTGTGGCTCACGTTCGCCCGGGCGATGTTCACGTCGGAGATCGTCAGCACGCCGTTGCGGTTCCAGTCGGTCGGCGTGGTGATCGTGACCGGATCGCCGGTGACCATCGCGAACTTCGTCTGGTTCACGTCGGAGATCGTCACGGCCCCGTTGCCGGTGTCCGCGACCAGGTTGCCGACGTAAAACACGTCCGCCGCCGCCAGGCCCGTGATCGCATTGGCCAGCACGGTCACGCGGAGCCAGCGGTCGACGAGCGTCCGGTCGGCGAACGTAACCGTCACGCGGTCGCTCCCGCCGGCCCCGGCGCCGCGGCGGACCGCGACGGTCGCGGGCGTGACGACCTCGGTCCACGCCGCCGGGTCGGCCGTGACGCCCGCGAGGAAGGCGAAGTCCGCCGCCGTCGGCCCCGCCCCGGCGGGCAGGCCCGCGACGTCGATCATGATCCCGTTGATCCCCTTGTCGTAGTTCGTGAAGTTCGCGCTCGACGACGCCTGCCCCGGCAACAGCGCCTGCTTGTCCGGCGCGATCGCGTTGTCGTCGGTCGCGCCCGGGTCGGCGCTGCCGCCGTCGTACGCGCTGTTGTTGTAGAACACGCGCCGCCCGGCGACGGTCGCGGCGACGACCGGCGCGGTGACGGTCACGCCCGCCGACCCGCCCACGCTCCCGCTCGTCGCCGTCACGGTGTACGACCCGGCGTTCGGCCCGGCCGTGAACAAGCCGGAAGACGAGACCGCGTTGCCCGTGCCGGTGACCGACCAAGTGAACGTCCGCGCCATCGGCTGGCCGAACTGGTCGACCGCCGCGGCCGCGAACTGCACGGCCCCCCCGTTGGCCGCCGCCTGGGCCCCGCTGGCCGGCGTCACGGTGATCGCGGTCAGCGTCTGGCTGACCGTCACGTTCACGGTACGCGACACGGTCAGCCCGCCCGCGTCGGTCGCGGTCAGGGTGAGCGTGTACGCCCCGGCCCGGTAGAACGTGGCCGTCGCGGCCTTGGCGGCGTTGGTGCCGTTGGCGGAGAACGTCGGCGCCGCCGCCCCGGTCGCGCCGGCGGGAGCCGCGGTCACCGTCCACGCGTACGTGAGGTTCGCCTCGCCGTGGTCGTCGGCCGCCAGTACGGACAGGGCGGTGGTCGTACCGGTGACCGTCGCCGGCGACGCGGCGGGATTGGTCGCGATCGTCGGGGCGGCGTTGCTCAGGGTGACGTTGTCGAACGTCGCCTTTGCGATCTCCGCGTTGTTGTGGGCGGTGGTCGCCAGGCCGACGAGCGCGCTAGCGCCCATCGTAATCGTCTGGGTTCCGATCACGGTCCACGCGCTGCCGTCGGTCGACACCGACCCGGTGAACACGTTCCCGACCCGCCCGAGCTTCACCCAGTACGGGGCCGCCTTGCCGGCGCTGTTCACGCTCGACGACGAGCCGCCCGTCGACGACCGGTACTGCCACTGCGCCCCGCTCGCCCGCGAGATCAGCATGAACGCGTTGCGCGCCCCGGCGGCGGTCGACTCGCGGATCATCACGCCGGCCTTGACCCAGTCGTCCGTGTTCTCCACGCTCGCCACGCGGGCGACGATCTCGCCGTCCCCGACGAGCGGCTGGTAGAGGTAGCGCATCGCGTCGGCCGTGCCCCAGATGTCGGCCCCGCTGCCGATCACGCTGAACACGTTCGAGGTGTTCGCGCCCGCCGCCCCCGGCCCGCCGACCGCCCCGATGTCCGCGGACGTCCACTGCGCCGGCGGCGTCGCGTCCGGGGTCGCGAGGAAGAAATTGCCGTGGTACAGGCTGATCGTCGTACCGGCCGTGCCGACGACGCGGAAGTAGTAATGCGTCAGCTCGCTCAGCCCGGTCGCCGTGTACGACGTCACGCCCGCGGCGGTCGTGCCGACGCCCGTCGTCCAGGACGAGTTGTCGGTCGACCGGTCGATCCGATAGCCCGTCGCGCCGGCGACCGCCGTCCAGTGGAACGTCCCCGTGGTGGGCGCGACCGAGTCCACCGCCAGCCCGGTGACCGTCGGCAGGCGC
>DATHXE010000089.1:0-3493 GCA_035459845.1 Tepidisphaeraceae bacterium
ACTCAAGGACGTGCCGGCGGATACGGTCGTCCGGTACACGCGGCTGAACGAGCGCGAGGAGCGCGTCTACCGCAACTCGCAGAAAAAGTGGCGGCACCGCCTGTCGATCACGGACCCGATCCACTGGTGGGTCAGCCCGGCGGTCCGGCTCGGGCGGGAAATGATCGCCCAGCACAAGCCCGACCTGATTTACGTGACGATGTCGCCGTTCACGGCGGCCAAGGCCGGGATGGAACTCAAGGCCGCCACGGGGCTCCCGCTCGTTCTCGACCTCCGCGACCCGTGGACGCTCGACGAGACGCGGATGTACCCGACCAAGTGGCACGTCCGGCGGGATCGGGCGGCGATGTCCGCCGCGTTCGCCGCGGCGGATCGCATCATCATGAATACGCCGCACTCCGCGGCGCGGGCGGCCGAGGCGTTTCCCAAGGAAACCCGGCAGGGGGGCAAGATCACGTTCATCACCAACGGCTATGACGCGGCCGACTTCGGGCGGCCTGATCCGACGCCGGCCGAGCCTTCGCCGCGCGACGTTCTGCGGATCGTGCACACGGGCAGTTTCCACTCCGAAACGGCCCGGCTGTGGGACGACTTGTTCGCTAAACGCGGGTGGGTGAACAAGTTCAAGACGGCGCTGCGGCCCATTAACCTGTGGACGCGCACGCCGCGATACCTGCTCGAGGCAATGGAGCGCATTACCCAGTCCGGCGAGATTCCGCCGGGCAAGCTGGAACTCGTGCTTGTGGGTGAGGTTACGCCCAGCGACCGGGACATGGTGGAGTCTTCGCCGGTCGCTAAGATGGTAAAGCTGCTCGGTTATCGGACCCATGTCGAATCGGTCCGGTGGGTCGAGTCGGCGGACGTGCTTTTTCTGCCGAACCACACGCCGCTGGACGGTGGGCCGACGCTCATCGTGCCGGGCAAGACGTACGAGTACCTGGGCAGCGGCCGGCCGATCCTGGCGATGGGCCCGCCGGGCGACATGCAGGAATTCGTGCGGCGGACGAACTCGGGCGCGTGCGTGGCGGGCGACGACGTCGCCGGTGCCGCGCGGCTGCTGGCGGAATGGTACCGGGCCAAACTCGACGGGCGCCCGGTTGTGAGTCCGGACCGCGCCGCCGTCGCGCGTTTCGAGCGCCGCGCGCTGACCGAGCGCCTCGCGGCGACGTTAGACGGCGTGGTCGGCGACGCGCCGTCGGGTGCGCGGGAGCCGCAGGCGATCGGGACGTGATCTGAAGTTGTGACGCCGGACAAACCATTCAACATCGCCGTCGCGGTCCTCGGGAGCATCCTGTGCTGGGTGATGCCCGCGCGCTGGGCGCTGGTCCCGCTGGCCCTGTCGATCTCGATGTACCCGGGCAACGCGATGCTCCCCCCGGACAACATGGGGCTCACGCCGCAGCGCGTGATCGCGATGCTCCTGCTGCTGCGGTGTTTGACGTCGGTCGAGATCCGCCGGAAGTACACGTTCGACTGGGTCGACAAGGCCGCGATCCTCTACTTCCTGCTCCTGCTGGCATCGCAGTTGATGACGCAGGGGCTGACCAAGGCGATCAACAACCGGGCCGGGTTCTTCATGGGGACGATGGCCCCGTTCTGGTGCGTGCGGATGCTGATCCGCGACCGGGAGTCGCTGTTCGCGCTGATCAAGGGATGGCTGTGGGGGGCGCTGATCCTGGCGATCGGCGGCATCTACCAGCACTTCACCGGCAAGCACCCGTACTACTTCATCATGGAGCACGGCATCCCGCCGATCACGGACAAGTTCGTGACGCGCGAGAGCGACATGCGGAAGATGTTCGGCGTCTTCCGGTACCGGGCCAACTGCCCGTTCCTCCAGTGCATCATGTTCGGGTGGTTCTTCTCGCTGCTCCTGGCGTGGAGCACGGCCCTGTATTGGGAAAAACGCAAGTTCTTCCCGTGGATCATCCCGTGGGCGATCGGCCTGCCGATGGGGATCATCTCCGCGATCGCCGGCGGCCCGATGATGCTGGCCGCCCTGAGCTTCATGTTCATGGCGCTCTTCCCGCTGCGGCAGTACTGGCGCGGGGCGCTGATCGCGTCGGCCATCCTCGGCGTCGCGTTCAGCGTCGCGTCGAACCGCAACGTCCTCGAGCTCATGGCGAACATGGGCTTCGACGCCGGCAGCAGCTGGTACCGCGTGGGCCTGAACAAGTGGGCCCTGTCGACCGGGATGGCCGGCAAGTGGCTCGCCGGGTGGGGCGAGCCGTGGCCGTACACGCAGTTCAACGATTTGTGCATTCACTGGGTGTACGTCGCCGTCTACAACGGGATCATGGGGCTGGTCGGGTTCTACACGCTCCTGGGCGTGTGCGCCTGGCAGCTCTGGAAGGCCAAGAAGAAGGCCCACGGCCTGGCCGACGAGTGGATCCTCTGGGCGCTGCTCTCGGCCCTGGTCGCGTCGCAATGGGCGATGCTGGTGGTCGCGCTGTTCGGCGAGATGCAGGTGATCTACCACATGTTCATGGCCGTCGTCGCCAACGCGGCCCTGTACGTCGGCAGCACGACCCGCCGCGTCGGCGTGATGGCCGAGGTCGACGGCAAGCCGGTCATGCTCGTGTATCACCTCAAACCCGGGCAGAAGCTCGCGATGGTGACCCCCGTCGGGGTGGAATCGGAAGCGGAAACGGTAAGTCGATGAGCGGCTTGCGCCTCCGGTGCCCATGGGTCTGCGTTCAAGGTTCTCGGTCCTTTGGTCGATGCGCAAGTGGTGTACGCGTCCGGTTCGTGAAGGAGTGCGATGCAGTCATATACGTCCAATAAGATGGGCCTGGGCAAGCGGATCAGCGAGTTCCGCAACCTCTTCAAGCTCCACTCCCACGACGTCTCGCGGATCGTCCGGCGGATGATCGAGCGCATCCACCGCACCGAGGCCGCCATCCAGCGCCACACCGGCGCGACCGTCGAGAACATGCGCATCCTCGAAATCGGCCCCGGCCAGAAGCAGCCGCAGATGCTGTACTTCGGCCGCAAAAACCAGGTCGTCGGGATCGACATCGACTACGTCGCCAACGGCTGGAACCCGATCGGCTACGTGAAGATGCTCAAGAGCAACGGGTTCACGCGCACCTGCAAAACCGTCGCGCGAAAGATGCTCCGGCTGGACGCCAGGTACCACAAGGAAATGAAGCGCCAACTCGGCGGGATGAAGCCGCTGCAGAACATCCTCCAGATGGATGCCGCCGATCTGAAGTTCGAGGCGGGAAGCTTCGACGCCGTCTACACGTCGGCCGTGTTCGAGCATTTGCCGGAGCCGGGCAAAGTGCTCGAAGAGGTCAAGCGCGTCCTGAAGCCGGGCGGGATCGTGTTCATCGATCTGCACCTGTTCACCAGCGACAGCGGCTGCCACGACGCGCGGATCTTCGCGCACCGCCGCGAAATGCTGCCCAAGTGGAGCCACCTCCGGCCCAAGTACCAGGACCGCGTGCAGACCAACGCCTACCTGAACAAGATCCGCATCAACCAGTGGCGC
>DATHXE010000090.1:0-6166 GCA_035459845.1 Tepidisphaeraceae bacterium
CGCGAATTGCGCGCGCCTCTTTGGTACCCAAAGCGATGAACGATCGGAACGCACTAGCGTGCTCCGGTACCAGCCACGTCTCCCGGTCGTCCGGGCTGAGCGTCGCCCAGGCGACGCGCCCGACGCTGCCCATCCCCGCGACCGCAGCAAGCTTGTTCGCCTTCTTTACCGCTTTATCTAGCGACGCATATCGGATCTGAGGCGTCGAACCGCGCTTCCTGACGGCGACCGTGATCCCGACGCCGACCTGAATCCCGAAAACGTTGTACTGAGTGCCTGACAGCGTTGGATTCTGCCGGACGTTCCCCTGCAGGTCGAGGTGGTAAATGAGGGAGAAGTCATTCCGGAGATGACGGCGCATCCCGTCGAACGCCACCTGCTCGACGAACGAATTGTTGGTAACGAAACAAACGATGCCGTCTTTGTCTCCGATTCGGTCACTCGCCCAACGGAAGAATTTCACATAGGGATCGTTCAGCTTACTAACGCTGGTGGCCTGCGAGTCCTTCCCGTAAGTGTTCCTCACGCGTTCATCGACCCCATCGTAAGACCGGTTCTGGTTGCGGTCGTTGTAGACCATCTGGCCAACGTTGTATGGCGGGTTGCCGACCACGACAGTGATCGGGGCCTTGCGCTGCCGCTCCACGCGCTGCGTGTTCCCCGCGTTCATGAACCCCAATTGCCCCTGCGCGTGCTCCGCCAAATCCAGCGTGTCCACGAAGCACAGCCCCTCGAAGCTCTCGTACGTCCCCGTCTGCTCGTAGTACGCGTGCTCGATGTTGAGGGCGGCGATGTAGTACGGTAGCAGCATGATCTCGTTGGCGAACAGCCGGTGCCGGTAGACGTCGGGCAGCTTCGCCTTCGGGATCCGCCGCAGCAGGTTGACGATGAAGTTTCCCGTCCCGGTACACGGGTCGATCAGGTAGACGTCGTCGGACGCGAGGGTCTTGCCGAACTCGGTTTTGAGCACTTCCTCGACGCTGGCGCACATGAAGTCGACGATCGCCTGCGGCGTGTAGACGATCCCCATCGTGTCGGCGAGCTTAACGCTGTACCCCTGGAAGAACCGCTCGTACACCGTGTTCAGGAAGTGCTGCTTGTCGGAGAAGTCGGTCATCGTCCGGGCGGCGTGCTCGATGGCGACGTAGAACCGGTCGAGCTCCTTCAGGTACGAGTTGCGGTCGAAGCTCTGGGACGTCATCGCCCCCATGACCTTCTCGACCTCGGCCGCGATCACGTTGCGGCGGACGAACTCGGGGTTGTCGAAGATCTCCCGGATCAGCCGCTCGGTCAGGATGTGCTGGACCAGCATCTCGTCGACCGCCGCCTGCGACAGATTCGGGTTGAGGCTCGTGCGGCAGAGGTCGAAGAAGTCGGCGAACGCGGCCTTGAACTTGGCGTTGGTCTTGTGGGACGCCTCGATCTTCTTGGCGAGCCCCGTGGCCAGGTCGGGCACCCGCTCCTTGAACTGCTCGACGGCCTCCTCGAACTCCTCGATCTCCGGCTCGATGTAGGCGAAGAACTGCGTCACCAATTCTTCGAGCTTGGCCGGGTCCTTCATGTCGACGCGCAGGATCTCCTGCCCGTGCTGGAAGAGGGCGGCCGTCACCGTGTCTTCGAAAATGGTGTTGGTGAGCGGGTATCCCTTCTTCTTTTTCTTGGCGATCTCGGCGTCGAGATTGTCGGCGGTGTCCTTGGCTTCCCAGTAGCCGCGGACCAGGTTCATCGTGTCCTTAAACGTGCCGTCGGGGCGGATCGTCGCACCGCCGACCTTCTTCTCGTGCTCGGCGATCAGCGTCCACCCGTGCTTGCGCCCCTCGGCCTGCATCAGCGCGTGGAACGCGGGCCGGGTGCCCATTTCGTACATGACGTTCTGATGGGCGAACTCGGCGAGGTCGGCGTAGTAGGCGTCGATCAGCTTGCGGAGCGGGGAAGGCTTGTCGCCACGCTTGGCCGGCTTTTTCGCCGCGGGGGCGGGGTCGGCGGAGAGGGCGAAAGCGTCGGGATTCTTGGCGGCCTTTTTGCTCACGCGCTCCTCCCTTGGGACGTGCGGGGATTCATGGAGGGCGGAGCATAGCAGAGGTCGCTATCGAGGTGTAGTCAAATCGCGCTCCGCGCGGTCGCGGCGCCTGCCCGTCGGCCTACGCGGCCGATGCCGCTCCGCGGCCATGACGGGCTGCGCCCGGCGGGCGTGAGTTCTCTCCCCCCCGACCGCGGGTCCGGAAAGGCACCTCGCCGCCGGCCCGCGGTTTGGCGCGCCGGTGAAGCGATCGACCGTCGCCGGGGCGCGGGCGGGGGCGCTCGCGTCGTCGGCGGACCGCGTTGCCGCGCGGCCGTCGCCGGTCGTCCGACGGCGGGGCGCGGCGCGGGGGCGGCCGGCCGCATCGGTGCGCCGTCCCTCCTCATCCTTCCTCCTTCCGCCTTCATCCTTCGGCCCTCCGCCCTCATCCGTCGGCCCTCCGCCCTCCTCCCCTCCGCCCCCGCCGTCGCGCGTCGCCCCGCGTCCCCCCTTACGCGCTCGAGCGTGAACGCCGAGCGCCCGCGCGCCGAACCGGTCCGGCCCCTCATCCTTCATCCTTCCTCCTTCATCCTTCTTTACCCTCCACCCTTTCCCCGCGCCGCGCGAAAAAAGAGATTGACCTTATAAAGTCAAAGTCGCGGCCCACCGAAATACTTCGTGTACGAGATCCCGCGCCGCAGTGACGGCCCGCGCCGCGGGCCGGCGGGGGGCGGGACGTGTGACACACCCAACCGAAAGGAGCCGGTCATGGCCGACTTCCTCAAACGCGGCATGGCGGACTTCATCGCCCAGGCCGACCTGATCGTCGGCGTCGTCGCCGGGTCGCCCACGACCTACGCGACCACGGCCGCCGTCATGACCGGCGTCAACGCCGAGCTGACCGCCCTGCAGGCCGCCGAGGCCAACGTCCAGGCCCAGAAGGCCGCGCTCAAGAGCAGCGTCGACGCCCGCGACCTGGCCCGGCATAACCTCGAGGAGAGCCTCCGCGAGATCAACCGCCTGGCCCAGGCCAAGCCGGCCTCGCCCGAAGACCTGGCCGTCGCCGGCCTCCCGGTGCACGACACGACCCGCACGCCCGGCACCCAGCCGACCGAGCGCGCCGACGTCCGCGTCGAGGTCGTGGGCCAGGAGCACCGGCTGACGTTCGTCGACTCCGACTCGCTCCGCCCCACGCGGCCCGCCGCGGCCCGCATGACCGAGCTGTACCGCGCGGTCGTCACCCCCGGCCAGCCGCTCCCCTCGGGCGTCGACGACATGACCCTGATCGGCACGTACACGGCCAGCCGCGTCACGCTCCAGTACGCGAGCGCCGACATCGGCAAGACGATCGTCTACCTCGCCCGGTACGTCGGCGCGCGGAACCAGCAGGGCCCCGCGGGGACCACGACGGCCGCGAGCGTGGCTGCTTAGCCGCTGCGCGGGTCAATGGTCAATGGTTAATGGTCAATTGTGGGGCGTTGCGCGCTCGATGGCGGGCGGCGGCGAGTCGACAGGTTAGGACAGACGAGGCCGGCCGCTTCCCGTTGTGTGGGGGCGGCCGGCTTTCTTGTTGAGTCACCGCTGCGCGGGTCAATGGTTAATCGTCGATTGTCAATTGTTAATGGTCAGTTGCTAATCGTGGGACGCCGGCAGGCGGGTGGCCCGTCGCGTCGCCCGGCCATTCCCAAGGAGCGATTCACCATTAACAATTAACAATTGACCATTAACAACTGACAGCGGCCCCCCACCCCCCTTCCCCACCCCCAGGCCCTTTCACGGCCGCTTAGCCATCCTCAACGGATCCACCTTCCCCGCCTGCTGGAACGCCTTCTCTCTGGCCCGGCAGCCGGGGCAGGCCCAGCACGGCTCGGGCGTCTCCTCCCAGCAGCTCCAGGTCTTCTCGAACGGGGCGGCGACGTTGAACCCGACGTCGACGACCTGCCACGGCTCGAGCTCGAGCAGCGGGGTCATGACCTCGAGGTCCTTCACGCCGCACGGCATCTGGATCATCTCGTTCCACACCTGCACGAACTCGGTGGCGGCGGCCAGCTCGTCGCCGCTCCCGCCGACGCGGAAGCCGTAGTAGACCGCGCTGGCCCCGTAGTGCGCCCCGTACCGCACGGCCGCGGCCACCAGCGGGAGCTGGTCGAGCATCTGCGGGCCCAAATGCGTCTCGGCGGCGCGGGGGTCGGTGGCCACGTTGGCGGTGGCCGTCTGCGGCTCGCTGACGGCGGCCAGGAACGGCATGGCCAGCGAGTGCTCGCGGTAGGGCTTGAAGTGGGCGACCTGCTGGTCGTAGGCGGCCCGGCGCCGCGCGCCCGCGGCGGCGGCGCCGGTCTCGGCGTGCAGGAGGACCAGGCGGTACCGCTGGGCGGCCAGGGCGGTGGTGACGGCGCTGTTGATGCTGCCGGAATTCAGGACGATGGCTAAGTCACGAGGCATGGCAGGTTGTCAATTGTCAATGGTTAATTGTCAATTGTTAGAGGGCGGGTCGGGGGTGCTTGGGTCGTGGGCGAGGGTCCGAGGTCATTTGCCCGGGCCGATGGACTTGAGGTAGGCGTTCAGGCGGGGGGAGAGCTCGGCGATCATGGGGCGCATCGCCTGGGACTGCTCTTTGGTGATGAGCTGGCGGACGTACGCGCGGCGCAGCCAGTGGATGACCTCGTAGAGCGACCCGCGGCTGACGTGCACGAAGCGGCGATTGTCCGCGTACGTGCCCCGGCCCGTGCCCTCGGCGATGTTGGCCCCGATGCTGTCGGCCGCGCGAACGAGTTGCTTGCCCACCGTGTCCCGCGCGAAGTTGTCCCACGCGCAGACCACCCGCCAGACGTAGTCGCAGAGTTTCTCCGAGATCCTGTAGACCTCCAGCGATTCGAACGACGCCCTGCCCATGGTGTGTTCCTCCCGGGCGGAGCTTACCCCCCCGTCTTCAACAACTAACAATTAACCATTAACAATTGACACCTCCGCCCCCTACTCCATTCGCACCACCACCTTCAACACCCCCGGCCGCCCCGCCAGTTCCATCGCCTCGACCCCCTGCTCAATTTTGACCCGCTTGTGGATCATGCTCGTCACGTCGACGGTCTTCTCGGCCAGGGCCTTGAGGGCGTCCTTGAACGGGCCGCAGCGGCTGCCGATGACCTGGATCTCGTCGATCACTAGCGGCGCGAGGTTGAGGGGCTTGCCCTGGGCGAACGTGGACTTGAGGACGATCGTGCCGCGCGGGCGGACGAGCTGCATGGCCATCTCCAAGCCCGAGGCGCTGCCGGTGCAGTCGACGACGACGTCCTGGTCGTGGCGGGGCGTGATGTCGCTGGCGAGCCGGCTGCGGATGCCCCACTGGTCGCACAGGCGCAGCTTGTCGGCGTGCCTGCCGATCACCCGCACGGGGCACCCGGCGTTGCGGAGGACCTGCGCGCAGAGCAGGCCGAGCCGGCCGTCGCCGAGCACCGTCACCCACTTGCGGCCGTCGAGCTTGACCTGCTTGAGGATCTGGAACGCGGCCGCCAGCGGCTCGGCGAAGACGGCGGCATCGTCCTCCACGCCGGCCGGCACCTCGTGCAAATTAACCGCGGGCAAACGGACGTAGTCGGCGAAGGCGCCGTCGCGGTTGAGGATGCCCAGCACGCTGCGGTTGCGGCAGTGGTTGGACAGCCCGGACATGCACAGGTCGCACTTGCCGCAGACGACGTTGATCTCGCCGACGACGCGCTTGCCGAGCCACGCCTTGTCGGCGGACTCCGCGACCGTGCCGACGAACTCGTGGCCGAGGATGCCGGTGAAGCCCATGTAGCCGCGGGTGATCTCCAGGTCGGTCGCGCACACGCCCGCCTGGCGGACGCGGATCAGCGTGTCGCCGGTCGCCGGCGCGGGCTCGGCGTAGCGGGGGCGGAACTGCAAACTCTGGTCGAACAGCAGGGCGCGCATGGGCCGGAGTGTACGGGATGGCGCGATTGCGGCGAAGCGACGGGGGCGGCGGACCGGGAGGGCGAGGCTCCGTCCGAGCCGTTCGGGAAGCGGATTGAACGCCAAGACGCCAAGGACGCCAAGCTCGGAGGAGGAAGAAGAGCGGATGACGAGTCGGATGGGGGGGCAGCGGAACGTGAACGGCCATCGTCCGTGTTCGAATCAACTCTCTATCCTCGACCCTACACTCTCACTTCC
>DATHXE010000091.1:0-1956 GCA_035459845.1 Tepidisphaeraceae bacterium
GAGCCGCCGATCGACGCGCGGCGGATCGGGTTTGGGTATCGGCGGGGGACGATGCTGCTGGACGGGTTCGGCATGGTGTATTACGTCGCGTGGACGGTGCCGCTGTGGGCGGTGTGCGCGGTGACGGCGGTGCCGCCGGGCGTGCGGATCTGGCGGCGGGTCAGGCGGAGGACGCGGGCGAAGGCGGGGTGTTGCCCGGCGTGCGGGTACGACCTGCGGGCATCGGCGGGAAGGTGTCCGGAGTGTGGAATGGTCACATCAACGTGAGCCGCTTTGGGCTGGGTGCCATGGCCACGCGCCGGATCGTTCTCGAAGCAGAATGACCGTCGTCGCGTGGCCATTCCGCGCGGCGAGGAGCATGGCCACGCGACCACCGTCCTCGGTCTTCGCAGCGATCAGGCGCGTGGCCATGGCACCCAAACGTCCCGAGCTATCGCGCCCGCTTCCGCACGATCACCGCGGTCTGGAACACTTCCGCGCGGGGCACGACGTCCACGACTTCGAAGTAGCTCCCCCAATCCTTCCGCAGGTAGTCGGACTTGAAGAACGTGAGCGTGTGGCCCCAGTCCGGGCGGAGGATGTGGATGTCGAGGTCGCCGGTGATGCCCTCTTTGTAGTGCTCCTGCATCCATTGCGGGGGGTGGCCGGGGTTGTCGCGGAAGAAGTCGAACGTGTGCTCGTCGTGGACGGTGAAGATGCCGACGCCGCCGGGCGCGAGGATGCGGCGGAGCTCGAGGAGCCAGCCGTCCATGAGGTGCACCAGGTGGGTGAAGACGCTGATCGCGTAGATGAAGTTGAAGTGGTTGTCTTCGAACGGCAGGTGCGGGTAGGCGGTGCAGGTGCCGAACTTGAAGGGCGGGCTGAGGGCTTCCTTGCACCAGTCGACGTGGGGCGAGTCCTGGTCGACGCCCCAGAACTCGCAGCCGGCGCGGGCCTCGGGATCGAAATTGCGGAGGACCCGGCCCGAGGCGCAGCCCCAGTCGAGGGCGCGCGTGCCGGCGCCGAGCGTGACGCCGGTGGGGGCCATGAGCTTGCGGAGGGTGTTGGCGGTGCGCTGGCCGATGGCGAGGTAGTCGGCGTCGTCGTCGCCGTAGCCCATGCGGAGGGTGGACGGCGGGAGCGGAAAGGATTGGCCGGGCAGGAGCGGGGCGAGCGCGGGCCGCTTCCAGGTGAGCTTGCCGGGGCGCTCTTCGGTGAGTTTCTGCGGCGCGTGGAGCGCGGAGAGGAGCGTGTGCGGGTTGAGCGGGACGGCGCGGCGGACGAACGACTTGAGCTTGCGCTTGAAGAAGTCGGGCATGGTGGTCGCAAAGGCGCGAAGGCGCAAAGAGAACGGAAGCGGGTCTGATCAGGTTATCGGAGAGGGCGGTGGGGGGCCATGAGGGGCAGCTCGGCACGGAGCGGACATGATTTTTATCGGAGGAGGCGGCGTGCGAGACGTTACGATGTGGGACCATCAGACCGGCGCGGGGCGCCCGGAAGGAGCACGGCAAACGAATTGGAACACGACGGGTTTTCGGGGGACGAGATCCTCCTGTTTTTCACGTCCGCGATCGCGGCGGCGGCGGTCACGGCTGAGTGGGGTCGGACGCTCGCGGGCGCGGGGCGCGTACCGGGGCGTCGGCGGCGCGGGCCGCGGGCGGTGCTGCTGATCACGCCGATCGTTTGCCTGGCGATCCTGTGGGCGGTGCTGGCGGCGTGGTCGGCGGGGGTGGTGCGGGGGTCGATCGGCTACCAAACGTTGTTCGCGTGCGTGGGCGTCGCCGTGCTCGGGGTCTCGACGTGGGTCGGCTCGGTGACCGGGATCGGCTGCATGCGCGACGTCGTCGCGCGCGGCGAGAACGGGCCGGCAGTCGCGTTGGCCGGGGCGATGCTCGGGGCGACGCTGGCGTATGCGGGGGCGAACATCGGCGAAGGAGCGACCGTTTGGACGACGATCGGGCCGGCCGTGCTGGCGCT
>DATHXE010000092.1:0-11152 GCA_035459845.1 Tepidisphaeraceae bacterium
CCGCCGACGCACGATGCCGAAGCGTATCGCGCGGCGCACGTGCGGCCCGCCGTTTCGACGCCCGAACAGGCGAGCATGCTGCGCGCCGCGAGGCCGATCTTGTGCGTGGATACCGGCATGCAGCGGTTCGCGTGCCCGCCGGAGTGGGTGGCAGAGGCGGTGCGGGCGGGCGGGATTGACGAGGCGTTCACGCACGCGACGCGGGCCGAGCAGGCGGCGCGGTTGGTGGAGCTCATGGCGCCGTTTCGGGGGATCAAGCTTCACGCGGCGGCGAGTTCGCTGCTCGACGAGCCGGACTGCCGGCTCGACGCCGTTCGCCCGGGGATGGCGCTCTACCGCGGTGCGGTCCGCGCGACGGCCTTGCTGGTCGAGGCGCGAACGTCGCGCGGCCCGATCGGGTACACCGGGTGGACGAGCGATAGCGGGCGGCACGGCGTGATCCCAGTGGGGTATGCGAACGGGCTGCGCCCGGGGCCGTGCGCGGTGAACGGGCGGCGGCAGCGCATCGCCGAAGTCGGCATGCAGACGGCGTACGTGACGCTCGCGGCGGGGGACCGCGCGGGGGACGAGGTGGTGGTGCTGGGTGACGGCGTGACCGAGGCGGACGTGGCGTTCGCGTGGCCGGCGACGCCGCACCAGGTGCTGCTTCATTTGGCGTCGCGGGGGGTTCGGGAGTACCTCGGCGGGTCGTGACGCGACAGCCGCGCGTCAGAATCGTCTAGTATTCGCGTCTACCTGACGGACGTCGGGGGCCGCCCGCGCTCCCCTTCGGGCGGCGCTGCGCTTGCCCTTCGGGTCGCGGCTAAACTTTGGCGCTTGCGGGGCAGTGGAATTCGCCGGGGGCGCGGGGGTGGAGCGCGGGCGGGTGATCGGCTAGACTGTTCGCCCCACGGCCGGCCGCGGTCGTGGCGTGCAGGAGAGGTGTCCGAGCGGCTGAAGGAGCAGCACTGGAAATGCTGTTGGCGGCTTAAACCGTCACGGGGGTTCGAATCCCCCCCTCTCCGTTAACCGAGTTGCCCGCGGTTCCTGACCGAGGAACCGCGGGCACTTTCGTTTTGGGCGTGGGACGTGGTCACCGGAGGTGACCAAGCCGCTGAAGTGCCGGGTCAATCGCCGAGCGAGATCCCCATCGCCCGGGCGGTGCGGAGCAGGGTGCCTTCGGGGCGGACGGTTTTGAGGCGGCCGACGGCGTCGCGGATGGGGATGGCGGTGACCTGGTCGCCCTGCCAGGCGACCATTTTTCCGAACGTGCCGGCCGCGATCAGTTCGACGGCGTGGGCGCCGAACATCGAGCAGAGCGTGCGGTCGAACGGACTCGGGGCGCCGCCGCGTTGCAGGTGGCCCAGGACGCAGGTGCGCGTCTCCTTGCCCGTGAGCTTCTCGACGTTGGCGGCGACGACGGCGGCGATCCCGCCGAGGCGGGCCTCGCGGTTGGCCTCCTGGTCGGCGGCGGTGACGAACTCACCATCCCGCTCGCGCGCGCCCTCGGCGACCACGATCAGCGTGAAGTCCTTCCCCCGGGCCTGCCGCTCGCGGATCTTGGCGACGATGCTCTCGTACCGGAACGGGACCTCGGGGATGAGGATGACGTCCGCCCCGCCGGCCACGCCGGCGAACAGCGCGATCCACCCGGCGTACCGGCCCATCACCTCCAGGGCCATCACGCGGTTGTGGCTCTCGGCGGTCGTGTGCAGGCGGTCCAGCGCGTCGGTGGCGCAGGCGATCGCCGAGTCGAAGCCGAACGTGAACAGCGTGCCCTCGAGGTCGTTGTCGATCGTCTTGGGGACGGCGACGATCGGCATCCCGTTCTCGAACAACTGCTGGGCCATGCTGAGCGTGCCGTCACCCCCGACCACGACGAGGGCGGACAGGCCCAGACGTTCGAGGCCGGTGCGGGTCGCCTCGATCAACTCGGCGGGCAGGCCGCGGGCCTCGCCGTGGCCGGTCTTGGCGGAGAACTTGCCGCGGTTGGCGGTGCCGAGGATGGTCCCGCCGCGGAGGAGCAGGCCGCTGATGCGGTTGTAGTCGAGGTCGATCGTGCGCGGGGGGTCGAGTAGCCCCTCGTACCCGCCGACGACGCCGACGGCCTCCCACCCGCGCATCGCCGCCGCCTTGGCGACGGCGCGGATGACGGTGTTGAGGCCCGGGCAGTCGCCGCCGCCCGTGACGATGCCGATGCGCGTATTCATGGGTGTGTCCGCCTCGAATGAACGGGGGGCGTTCGGGCCCGTTCACCGAACGGAGCCACACGGGGTGTAACCCATTCCGAGCCGGCGGCGCATTGGACTAAGGTCCCACTGGCGGCGCGGATGGTCGGGGCCCAAGGGCGGCGTCGGCCGACCTGGCGCGGTCCCAGACCTTGACGGTGCCGTCGGTGGTGATGGCGGCGACGCGGGCGCCGTCGGGGCTGTAGTCGACGTCGGCGACGGGCATGGCCAGGCCGTAGAGCGCGAGGCGCTCCTCGCCGGTGGCGGCGTCGTTGACGCGCACGGTGCCGTCGTCCCCGCCACTGAGAATGTCGCGGCCGTCGGGACTGAACGTCAGGCGCCGCACGCCTTCCCAGTGGGCGCGGAAGGCCGAAAGGGGGCGGCCGGTGGCGGCGTCCCAGGTGCGGACCCATCGGTCCGGGCTCCCGGTCGCGAGGCGAAGTCCGTCGGGGCTGACGGCGAGGCAGGCGATGCTCCCGGTGAGGGCGGCGTCGACCTGGCGGCGGGGGGTGGATGACTTCCAATCCCACACGGTGATCCCGCCGGTGCCGAGGGCGGTCGCGACGGCCGCATCGTCGAGGCAGAGGGCGGCGAACGGCCGACCCGGCTGGTCGGGCGTCATCTTCCAGAGGACGCGCCCGGACGGGTATTCGAGCAGGCTGACATTGCGGGTGCGGACGTCGGAGGCGTTGAGCGCGTCGTTCACGGCGAGCAGCAGCCCGCCGCCGCGGTTGAAGGCAAGGGCCGTGCGGAAATTGCCCGGGAATCCCGGCAGATCGGTGCGGTCGGCGGACAAGCGCGTGAACGCCGGCTTGCCGAATTCCGACAGCACCATGGACCCGTCGACGGGGTGGACGGTCATGTCGTCGACGTTGGTGCCGGGCCGGTTGAAGATCCAGAGTTGGGCGCCGGTGCGGGCGTCCCACGTCACGACGCCACCCTTGACGGACGTGTGGAACCGCGCGCCGTCGGGGTCGAAAAGGATGCGGCGGGCGTCGTAGCTCGGCGAGCGTGCCGCGATGACCTCTTCGCCGAGGCGCGTCGGCCAGACGTTCACCAGGGCTTCGAGGGCCAAGGGGCGACCGGACAGGAGGAGGCGCCCGTCCGGGCTGAACGCGACGCACTGGATGGGCGTGGCGGCGCCGTTGAACGAGCGGAGCAAGCGGCCGGTCGTCGTGTCCCACAGACGGATGCGGCAGGCGCTGACGGTCGCGACGGCGTCGCCGTTCGGGTTGAGGGCGTGCACGGTTTCGCCGGGGAAGTGGAGGGCCCGCAGTTTGGCGCCGTTCTTCGGGTTCCAGAGGATCACCTCGTCGCCGCCGAGGCACGCGAGGCGGTCGCCGGCGCGGTTGAACTGGAGGGCCGTCATGGTCGGTTGGTCGGCGGTTGCGTCGATCGTCCGGATGACGACGCCGGTGAGCGCGTCGACGAGCTGGATCTTGAACGTGAGGCCGGACCGGGCCGACAGGATGGCGACGGTCTTGCCGTCCGGGCTGAACGCCGGGACGACGCCCTTGTGGGCCTGCGTCCAGAGGGTGGCGTCGGTCTGTGCCGAGTAGGCGATGAGCTGGTCGCCCCCGGTGACGATGACGGTCCGGCCGTCGGGGCTCAGGAGCACGTCGCGGACGTCGGGGATCTCGGAATGCCAGCGGCGCACGGGTGTGCCGGCGGACAGGTCCCACAGTATGACGCGGTTCTTCGACGAGGCGAACGCGACACGGGTTCCGGCGGCGTCGACGCCAATGTCGCCGGCGGTGCGTTGGGGCTCGGGAATCCACTGGCCGACGTGCTGTCCCGCCAGGGTGAATAGGCCGAGCGGGCGGTAAAAGCCGCGGAGGAGGAAGCGCTCGCCGTCGGGCAGGAAGCGGAGGTGAAAGACGTTGGCCGCCGAGGCGATCGGCAACTGCGCGGTGTAATCGATCAGGTGGGCGCGGAGGAAGCGCCAGTTGGCGTCGCGGAAGGGCTCGGGGGTCTGGTCGATGATCTTCTGCGCCTCGACGAACTTGCCGCGCTCGAATTCCTTTTCCGCGAGGTCGAGCTGTGACTTGGCGAGGGCCTGGCGGGTCAGCTCTTTCTCGCGCACGGCGACGGCCTCGGCGTCGGTGGCGGCCTGGCGGGCCCTGGTGGCGCGGTCGGCCTCGGCGACGGCCCGCTCCTCGCCGGCGACGGCGCGGCGCTCCTTGGCGCGGACGTTGACTACGAACCAGACGCCCAGGCCGGTGACGACCAGCCACGCGGCCAGGGCGACTGCGAACTCGCGCCGGTGCCGCCGGACGAGCAGGCGGAGCTGCGTCCAGAGGCCGGCCTGTTCGGCGCGGGTGGCGAACCCGCCCTGGTACGATTCGACGTCGGCGGCGAGGTCGGCGACGGTGGGGTAGCGCTTCGATTTGTCGACCGCGAGGGCGCGCATCGTGACGGCCGACAGCGCCGCCGGGACCTTGTGGCCCGGGCAGTGGGGGAGCGGTTGGAACCGCTCCGGGTCGGCGGCGTCGGTCGATTCGCCCGCGGCCGCGGCGCGCGACTTCGAGGGGGAGTTGTAGACGGTCGGGGGCGAGATTTCGCCGCGGCGGATGCGGCCGATGATGTCGTCGGCCGAGCCGCCGCTGACCGGCGGGTGGAGCGTGAGCAGCGCGTAGAGGATCGCGCCGAGCGAGAAGACGTCGGACTGGGGGTCGATGTCGGCGGAGCGGCCCTGGGCTTGCTCGGGCGACATGTAGAGCGGGGTGCCCATCACGTCGCCGTCGAGGGTGAGCGAGGCGGAGTGCATCAGCTGGGAGCCGGCGAGGTCGCGGACGTGCACGGCGGCATCGGCGCCTCTGACCGATGGGCTCTTCGACGCTTCCTCGGCGGTCTGGGCGGCGTCGGCCATAATCTTGGCGAGGCCCCAGTCCATGACGAGGACTTCGCCGAACTCGCCGACCATGATGTTGTCGGGCTTGAGGTCGCGGTGGACGACGCCGCGGGCGTGGGCGAGCGACATGGCGTCGCAGACCTTGCGGAAGATCGTGAGCAGTCGGTCGAGCGTGTAGAAGCCGACGAAATCGGGCGCGAGGCGGCGCAGGCCGTTGAGGACGGCCTGGAGCGTGCGCCCGTGCACGAGTTTCATCGTGTAGTAGAGGCGGCGCTCGGCGTCGAACCCGAGCTCGTGGATCGGGACGATGTTGGGGTGTTCGAGCCGGGCCAGGACGGTCGCCTCGCGGACGAAGCGCGTGCGGTGCGACTCGGACGCGGCCGACTCGAGCCGCATGACCTTCATCGCGACCACGCGTCCGAGCTTGCGGTCCTCGGCGCGGAGGACGGTCCCCATGCCGCCGTGGGCGATCTCTTCCCCGACGCCGTACGCGTCGGCGGGCAGCGCGACGGGCGGGGCGGCCGCGCCCGGCGCTGCCGATGACGGCGCCTCGATCGTGAGCATGAGGTCCGACGACGGCGACGGCGATCCGCCGGCGAGCGTCGGGGCGGAATCGTCGTGGTCCGGCGATGGTGGGTGAGAGTCGCTCATGCGCGCGATCGTGTCCTGCGGTGAGTTATATCACCGTTGGTTGCGACAAGCTCATACCGCGAAATGGTGTGACGGTCCGCGGTCGCGCAAAAGCAGAAAACCCACGGAACGAGTTCCGTGGGCTTTCGGGCGTGTTTTCGTAATCCACACTCAGCGACTCACGCGAGGTCGAAGCGGTCCAGGTTCATGACCTTGGTCCAGGCGGCCACGAAGTCGTGGACGAACTTCTTTCCGGCGTCGGCGCTCCCGTAGACCTCGGCCAGCGCGCGGAGCTCGGCGTTGGCGCCGAAGACCAGGTCGACGCGCGTTGCCGTCCACTTGATCGCGCCGGTGGCGCGGTCGCGGCCCTCGAACAGGGCGGCGTCGGCGGTCGTCGGCTTCCACTCCGTGCTCATGTCGAGCAGGTTGACGAAGAAGTCGTTGGTCAGCCTGCCGGGCTGTTTGGTGAACACGCCGTTCGGGGATTGGCCCTCGTTGGCGTTGAGGACGCGCAGGCCGCCCACCAGCACCGTCATCTCCGGGGCGGTCAGCGTCAGGAGTTGCGCCTTGTCGATCAGCAGGTGCTCGGCGGGGAAGGCGGACGGTTGTTTGACGTAGTTGCGGAAGCCGTCGGCCCGGGGCTCGAGGAAGCCGACGGAGACGACGTCGGTCTGGTCCTGGGACGCGTCGGCACGGCCGGGCGTGAAGGGCGCGGTCACGTCGTGGCCCGCGTCTTTGGCGGCGTGTTCGACGGCGGCGCAGCCGGCGAGGACGATCAGGTCCGCCAGCGAGACCTTCTTGCCACCCGTGGCGCCGGCGTTGAACTCGGCGCGGATGCCCTCGAGCGTCTTGAGCACCTTGGCGAGTTGGGCGGGCTGGTTGACCTGCCAGTCCTTCATGGGCGCGAGGCGGATGCGCGCGCCGTTCGCGCCGCCGCGCTTGTCGGAGCCGCGGAAGGTGGAGGCCGACGCCCAGGCGGTCGACACGAGCTGCGAGACCGTCAGGCCGGATGCGAGGACCTTCTTCTTGAGCGTGGCGGCATCGACGTCGTCGATGAGCTTGTGGTCGACGGCGGGGATGGGGTCCTGCCAGATCAGTTCTTCGGCGGGCACTTCGGGGCCGAGGTAGCGGGCGCGCGGGCCCATGTCGCGGTGGGTCAGCTTGAACCAGGCGCGGGCGAAGGCGTCGGCGAACTGGTCGGGGTTTTCCAGGAACCGCCGGGAGATCTTCTGGTAGGCCGGGTCGAGCAGCAGGGCGAGGTCGGTCGTGAGCATCGTCGGGCGGCGCTTCTTCGACGGGTCGAACGGGTCGGGGATGATCTCGCCGGCGTTCTTGGCGACCCACTGGTGCGCGCCGGCCGGGCTCTTGGTCAGCTCCCACTCGAAGGCGAACAGGTTCTCGAAGAAGTTGTTGCTCCACTTGGTGGGCGTGGTCGTCCAGGTGACTTCGATGCCGCTGGTGATCGTGTGCGGGCCCTTGCCGGTGCCGAAGCTGTTCTTCCAACCCAGGCCTTGGTCCTCAATGCCGGCGGCCTCGGGCTCGGGGGCGACGTGGGACGTGGGGGCGGCGCCGTGCGTCTTGCCGAACGAGTGGCCGCCGGCGATGAGGGCCACCGTCTCCTCGTCGTTCATGGCCATGCGGCCGAAGGTCTCGCGGATGTCGTGGGCGGCCTTGACCGGGTCGGGGGTGCCGTCGGGGCCCTCGGGGTTGACGTAGATCAGGCCCATGTGGGCGGCGGCCAGCGGCTTCTCCAGGTTTTGGCGGTGCGTGGGCCACTGGGGGTCGTCGTCGGCGGAGACGACGCCGCCCGCCTTGGCGACGCCCGGCGTGCCCCGGGCGTAGCGGACGTCGGCGCCGAGCCAGGCGCGCTCCGAGCCCCAGTACACATCATGGTCCGGCTCCCACGTGTCCGGCCGCCCGCCGGCGAACCCGAACGTCTTGAAGCCCATCGTTTCGAGGGCGACGTTGCCGGTGAGGATCATGAGGTCGGCCCAGGAGATCTTCCGCCCGTACTTCTGCTTGATGGGCCAGAGGAGCCGGCGGGCCTTGTCGAGGCTGACGTTGTCGGGCCAACTGTTCAGCGGCGCGAACCGCTGTTGACCGCGGCCCCCGCCGCCGCGCCCGTCGAGCGTGCGGTAGGTGCCGGCGCTGTGCCAGGCCATGCGGATGAACAGGGGGCCGTAGTGCCCGAAGTCCGCCGGCCACCAGTCCTGCGAGTCGGTCATCAGGGCCGCGAGGTCCTTTTTGAGCGCGGCGAAGTCGAGCGATTTGAACTCTTTCGCGTAGTCGAACGCTTCACCCATCGGGTCGGAGCGCGTCGAGTGCTGGTGGAGCAGGTCGACGCGCAGCTGCTTGGGCCACCAGTCGCGGTTGGTCGTGCCGGTGGGGGCGGTGGCGCCGTGGTTGAACGGGCACTTGGCTTCGGTGGACATGTGCGGTCTCCTTCGGTCGGGTTGCGATGATGTGCGGGTCGGGTCCAAAGCGTCGGGCTTCGGCAGGCGATCATTGTCGCCCGGTCGCAACCCGCGGGGAAATAGGTCTGGCCTATGGATGTCATAGGCAGTGGGTGTTGTCGTCTATACCGTCGGGCGATGCCGGCGCCGATCGTGGGACGCGTCCGGCCCGTCGCCCGAGGCTCCGGATCCGGCGTGCCGGGCGCGCGCGCGTCGGAATGAAGACGAACCGCGCCCGGATTTCCTTTGCCGTTCGCCGCGGCCCTGTGATACACCTTGCGAAGCCGGGAGCGAGTCAATCGGGTCGCGGGTGTCCTTCCTTGGAACGGGGTTCAACATGACGGTGCAAACGGACGAGCGGGTCGAGGCCGGTCCACGGGTGGCGGCGTTCGTCGAGCGCGTGAAGGCAGTCCGCGACAGCCTCCACCAGGTCGTCGTCGGGCAGGACGACGCGATCGACCTGCTGCTGACGTGCGCCCTGACCGGCTCCCACGCGCTGCTGGTCGGCGTGCCGGGGCTCGCCAAGACGCTCATGGTCAAGGCGCTGTCGTCGGCGTTCCGGTGGAAGTTCGCGCGGGTGCAGTTCACGCCCGACCTGATGCCCAGCGACATCACGGGCTACGAACTGCTCGGCCGCGACGAGACCGGCGCGCAGGGCGGGCCGCGGATGACGTTTCGGCCCGGGCCGGTCTTCGCCAACCTCGTGCTGGCCGACGAGATCAACCGGGCGGCCCCGAAGACGCAGAGCGCGCTGCTCGAGGCGATGGCCGAGCAGCACGTGACGGTCGGCGGGAAGACCTACCCGCTCGAGGAGCCGTTCCTGGTCGTGGCGACGCAGAACCCGATCGAGCAGGAGGGGACGTACCCGCTGCCCGAGGCGCAGCTCGACCGGTTCATGATGGAGATCCACATCGGGTACCCGACGCCCGAGCAGGAGGAGGAGATCGTCATGAAGACGAGCGGGGCGACGGCCAAGCTGCCCGAGTCGGCGTTCGACCGCGAGGCGTTCCTGGAGCTGCGCGATTTGGTGTGGGCCGTGCCCGTCCCGCCGAGCGTAGCCGGGTACGCGGTGAAATTGTGCGGGAGCAGCCGGCCGACGGATCCGCGGGCCGGGAAGTTCGTCAAAGACTACGTCGAGTGGGGCGCCGGCCCGCGCGGGTCGCAGAATCTGGTGCGGGCCGCGAAGGCGCGGGCGCTGCTCGAAGGACGCACCGCGCCGACGGTCGAGGATGTCGCCGCCGTCGCGCTCCCCGTCCTCCGCCACCGCGTCATGGTCAACCACCGCGCCGTCGGGGACGGCATCGACTCGTCGAAGGTGGTTGCGGAACTCGTGAAGAGCGTGGGTCGCTGAGTATCAACGGGTTCGGGGTCCTCCCGTCATCCTGAGGTACTCCGAAGGATCTCGCTTGTAAGTCGAGCGCCGCCCGGACTCGCGAGGGGAGGGTCCCGTACGTCCGAGGCAAGATCCTTCGGAGTACCTCAGGATGACGGAACTGAGGGAGATTCGCTGCGAGGTGCCCATGTCGGAACTCATCGACCCGGCTCTACCAAAAACCACCAACCGCTTCCTCGACCTCAAGGCGCTCGGCGCGCTCGCCCACATGCGGTTCGTCACGCGCCAGCAGATCGAGGGCGCGTATTCCGGCCGGCACCGCTCGCGCCAGCAGGGGGGGGCGGCCGAGTTCGCCGATTATCGCGAGTACGTCGAGGGCGAGGACCTCCGCCGGCTCGACTGGAAAGTGCTGGCCCGCACCGGCCGGGCGTACATCCGCCTGTTCCAAGACGAGACCAACCTCTCGTGCACGATGGTGCTCGACGCCAGCGCCTCCATGACCTTCGCCGGGACGCGCCGCGGCGGACAGTCGAAGCTGGAATACGCGCAATGGCTCTCGACCGCGCTGGCCCACGTGATCAGCCGGCAACAGGATCAGGTCGGCCTGGCCGTGGTCTCGGACGCGCTGACCGACTTCCTCCCGCCGGGCGGGCGGCGGACGCACGTGCAGGGCGTGCAGGAGGCGATCGAGCGGTTGACGTCGCGGCCGGCGACGGACCTGGCGGCCGGGCTGCGGCAGCTCTTCGACCGGCAGACGACGCGCGGCGTGCTGCTGGTGATGAGCGATTTCCTCGTCGACGACCTGGAGCGCGTCTTCGCCGCCCTGCGCCTGTTCCGTCATCGCCATTGGGAGGTCATCCTGCTTCACCTGGTGCACCCGGAGGAGGAGCGGCTGCCGGAGGGGCAGGCGTTCCGGTTCGAGGGCATGGAGAACGACGGGCGGATCGATGCGTCGCCCGCCGACGTGCGGCGGCTTTACGAGGAGCAGTTCGAGAAACACTGCGCGGTGGTGCGCGACTCCGCCCTGGCGGCCAACTGCGACTACCGGCGGGTGTCGACGGCGGTGCCGTACTTGCGGACGCTCGGCGGGTTTTTGGTGGAGCGGTCGGGGTGAGCGTGGGAACAGAATCGCTTCCGCGGCGATCGGATCCGGGGCGTCGCCTGAGGCTCCGCCTCCGGCGTGGGCGATGGGGAAACTGAACTACGGGTCACCTTATCTGATTGCCGCCATGACCTTCCTCCACCCCGCCTTCCTCGCCGCCGGCGTCGCGATCGGGCTGCCCGTGCTCGTGCACTTCCTCACGCGCCCCCGGCCCGTGCGGATGCCGCTGTCGACGGTGCGGTTCATCCTTAAGGCCGTCCAGCAGCGGCGGGCGCGGCATCGGCTGCGGGATGTGCTGGTGCTGCTGCTCCGCATCGCCGCGGTCGCGCTGCTCGTCTGGGCGTTCGCCCGGCCGCTGACCGGTGAGAAACCCCTCGTCGCCGCCGCCGCCGAGGGCGACGGGGCACGCGTGGTTGTAGTGGATCAGAGCGCGAGCATGGGGGCGACGGTGCGCGGGGTGAGCGCGTTCGAGAAGGCGCGGCCGGTGGCGGGGGAGTTCCTGGCGCCCGGCGGGGGGACGCGGGCGAACGTGATCCTCGCTGCGGCGGCGCCGCGGGCGGCGTTCGACGCGCCGAC
>DATHXE010000093.1:0-4927 GCA_035459845.1 Tepidisphaeraceae bacterium
CGCCTTGATGAAGTGCTACTCGATCCCGTGGTCGATCATCGCTAGCAGGGGGACGAAGTACCCGGCCGTGTTGAGCAGGGTGATCGGCTTGTCGTGATACCCGAGCTTCTTGCCGACCAGGATCTCGAAGATCTCCTCGAACGTGCCGAGGCCGCCGGGCAGGGTCAGGAACGCGTCCCCGCGCGTCTCCATCAGCGCCTTGCGGTCGCGCATGTTGGCCGTCACGTGCAGTTCGGTCGCCAGCGTATCGTGGTAGTTCTTGTCGACGAAAAGTTGGGGCGTGATGCCGACGACCGCGCCGCCGGCGGCCCGGGCGCCGTCGGCGAGGCACTTCATCAGCCCGATCGGGTTCCCGCCGTAAACGAGGGTCCAGCCGTTCCCGGCGATCGCGCGCCCGGTCGCGGTCGCGGCGTCGACGAAGACGGGGGCGACGGCGGACGAGGACGAGCAGTAGACGGTGACGGAGCGGATCATGAGTGGGATGACGCAGGCCGGCAGGGGAACTGACCGCGCGGTCAGAACAATGTCTCGAAGGCAAATGCCTTGAAGTGGCGGTCGTTCGTAAAGGCCTCGGTGATGCCTAAACGGCGCATCACTTCGAACGACACGAGATCGACGATGCCCGGCTTCGTGGAGTGACCGAGTTCGTACGCGGTCCACGCGTTCGCCCAATCCGCCGGCGTGGGGAAGATGATGTTACCTGTGGCCTCGAAGTCGAATCGCAGTCGCGACACCGCGTCGCGAAACGGTGTGCGGGCGGCCGTGTTGGCGCACTCGAGTAGGACGAAGGTGGTCGTGATCAGTGGGCGGTTCGATTGCATCAGGGACGCTAACACGGCACGGGCCTGCGCGTGCCACTGATCCGCGCGGTCCCAGACCGCGATCAACCCAACCGTGTCGAGGAACACGGGCGTCATGGCTGATGCTCGTTATGACGCTCGGCCAGGTCCGGGCGTCCCGAATCGTACTCCTCACTGAGGATTTGGTAGATCCGCTTCAGGCTCGGCCCGTCGTCCGCCGGCGCTTGTAGCGGGGAAACCGAGACCTCGGTGCGCTCGGGTAGCGTCACGGGCTCGATCGGTCTGAATACGCCATTCTCGTAGATCGCTCGGATCGTCATATCGACTCCATTTCCTGCGGGATCTACAGAGTATAGCAGACGTTCTGACGAGATGAGATGAGCGTGATGGGCCGGCCCGAATTCGATCACAGTGCTACTTCACGTACCCGCGCCCCCGGAAGTACTCCAGCGCCTCGTCCGTCCCCTTGAACACGCGCGTCGCCGTCTCCGTGATGAACGGGCTCGGCGTGCCGGCGCACGCCCAGATCACGTACACCTCCTTGCCCCCCTCGAACGCGTGGTGCAGCTCGCGCTCCACCCCGCTGCTCAGCCCCGGCTTGCCGTTCGGGAGCTCGGGCACCAGGCTGATGATCATGTCCGACTGGTCGATCATCTTGAAGTCGCGCGCGTAGATCTGGCCCTTGATGTCCCCGCTGATCTGCGCGACCTCGGCGGTCTTGAGCGTCATGCGCCCCTCGGCCCCCTCGACCTCGATCGTGCTCTTGCCGTCCTCGACCGCCTGGATCGCCTTCATGTGCAGCGCGTACTCGTCCACGTCGGCCGGGTCGAACGTCGTGAAGTGCTCGTTGATCGTCGCCTTGAACCGCCCGATCTCCGCCAGCGTGTCGGGCAAATCCATCACGTGGCTCATCGGGAACGATGGGTAGACCTTCTTCCGGTGCGGCTCGAACATCAGGCGGTAGATCGTCTGGACGGTCGGGACGTTCCGCCCCCGGCTGACCATGAAGAAGTGCCCGTACCCGCGCAAGATGTTCGCCAGGATCTCGGTCGCCAGGATCTCCTCCTCGCGCCAGACCATGATGTCCTTGAGCGTGTGGTCGATGTCGTGGTCGCGCACGAGCCGCTGGTGGACGCTCTCGGCGTTGTCGAGCATCGTCACGTACAGGTCGGCGTTGAACGCCTTCACCTGGTCGAAGTCGAACGCCGCGAACAGCCCGTGCCGCCAGCGGAACGTCGCGTGCGTGTTGAGCAGCACGTGCTCGTGCCGGTCCGCGAGGCGCAACACCTCTTTAAATGCCGCCCGCCGCAGCGAGTTCAGGCGGCTCATCGGGAGGTTCAGGATCCGCCCGCGCGGGACGTCCGGGGCCTCGGCGTACATCATCTCGCCCAGGTGGCAGACGACCAAGTCCACCCCGTTCTCGCGCGCGAGCGCCTGCACCTTCGTCAGGTAGGCCCCCTTGTCGACACCGATCTGACCGGACACGAATGCGCGCATGATGAGGATTCTAGGCGGACAGGTTTACCGTAGAGACGCTGAGGGCGCGGAGAAGATCGCTATCCGTCATCCTGAGCGCAGCGAAGGATCTTGCATCGAACGACCAGGTTCGCTCGCCAACTTCGCACGCATCACTACTGCCGGGCTGGATCCTTCGCTGCGCTCAGGATGACGGCCGTCGGACCGATCGCCATTTGTCACGGTTCGATCACCGGCGCCTTCGCCTCTTCCCACGCCCGCAGCCACAGCCGCTCCACCCGCTTCACCGACCACGCCATCTGGTACGCCTTGATCTCCAGCACCGTCCGCTCCCGCCCGAGGTACTTGCCCTTGGCGTGGAAGAACTTGGCCGCGTCGAACCCCTTCACCCCGCCCTCCGGCTGCTCCGGCGCCCCGCCTTGTTCGTACGCCTTCATCGCCGCCAGGCCGATCGTCGGCAGGGCGTCGTAGCTGATCAGCGCGACCTCGATCGTCGCCGTGCGGAGGTCGATCGTGTCGATCGGGTCCTTCACCTCGTCCAGCGCCTTGGCGAAGATCGTCCAGAACTCGCTCCGCAACTCCGAGTAATCGTTGTTGTCGTCGTCGACCAGCCGGCCCTCCATGTCCCAGTGCACGTTCGGCGCCGTGCGCTTCTCGGCGAAGTACGCCCGCGACTTGTAATCCTCGGTTGAGTGGTGCGGCTGGCAGTTGTCCTGCACGTAGTGGGCCAAATACCCCGCCCACCGCGCCGCGTGCTCGTCCCGCGGAAACTGCCCCGGCTTGTCCGTCAGGCGCTTCTTGCGAAGGTTCTCGACGAGCTGCGCGTAGCACTGCTCGAGTCGGAACGGCAGCATCCCCGCCTTCGCCCACGGCTTGTAATTCTTGTCGTCGGGGTGCGGGTCGTTCAGGCCCGTCGGGAACGCGTACAGCTTCGGCTTGTTCGACAGATCGTGCCGGTACCGCCGCCGCTCGATGTCCTTGTTGAAGTACTCGCAGTCCACGAAGTGAAGCATCCGCTCGGGCACGTCGAACGGCTGGATCTTCCGCCCGCTCTCGCCCGGCCCGTCCGTCATCGCGATCAGGTCCGGCACGGTCGCCCAGTACGGCAGCCCCTCGACCCCGCGCGGGAACGGCCCGACCCGCGCCGTCATCAGGTACTGCCGCTCCTCGTCCATCGTCAGCACCTGCGGGGTGATGCTCTTCAGCCACGCCTTCATGTCCGCCGGCGTGCTCGGGTCGGCCATCAACCGCCCGGCGGCAAGGCGCGTCAGCTGGATGTGCTCCTTGTGGCTCCACGCGCTCGCCGGCAGCGCGAACGCGAGCAGCGCGAGGATCAGCACCGGTCTACGAGTCGAACGGGACATAAACTCGACGTCCTTTCGGATGGGACGCGGGATGATAACCGAACACCGCCGGCGCGCACCGCCCCGCGCATGATCACGGCGCTAATTCGTGCTTACGATTGCGCTGACACCTGAAACGCCACGGAGGCACGGAAACCGGATCGCTCCGAGTCTCCGTGCCTCCGTCGTTCATCTACTACTCTCGACTAACCCTTACTTCTTCCCCTGCGGCGCCGGCGCGGTCGTCCAATCGTCCGTCCGGAACGGCGACGCCGGCAGGCCCTCCTTGTTGTACAGGTTGACCTCCGGGTTGTTCGCCCACCCGTACCGCACGGCCTTGGGCTCCTTCACCGAGTCCGCCCAGACGACGACCGAGTTGCCTTCGATCTTCGCCTCGGCCCAGACGAACTTCTTGTCCGGCCCGGCGATCGAGAACCCGACCAACTTCTCCGCCGGCTGCTTCGGCTGCTCGTCCAGACGGATCGGCGGGGCCGCCGCGATCGTCAGGCCGCCGCCCACGTCCGTGAACGTCAGCTTGACCTTGTCGCCCTCGACCGACATCGCCTGGTACCGCGGGCCCGACCCGACCACGTCCTTGCCGTACGTTCCCTTGAGCGCCGCCACCGCCAGCCGCTGGCCGACCGTGTCCTTGTTCCGCGGGTGGATGTCGTTCGCCTCGCCGATATCGATGATGACGGCCTCGCCGGTATTCGGGAGTTTCAGGGTCATCGACTGGGCTTCGCGCAGGCCCGGCCAGTCCTGTTCCCACTGCGTCGGCGCGGCGACCCGCTCCTTGTAGTTGGCCAACTGCACCCAGTAGAACCCGAAGTCGCCCTGGTCGCCCGCCGACCACTGCCGCCGCCAGTCCTTGATCATCGTCGGGAACAGCGTGCGATACTGCACCGGCGCACCGGCGTTCGACTCGCCCTGGTACCAAATCGCCCCGCGCAGCGCGTACGGCACGAGCGGCGCGATCATCGCGTTGTTCAGCACGCCCGGCACGTTCGGGTTGCCGTCCGGCGCGTTCGGTCGGTTCGGGGCCCGCTTGGCGAACTTCGGCTGATCAGGGGCCGGCTTCCCCGCCGCCTTCGCCGCCGCCGCCTCTTTCGCCCACGCCGCCATCGCCGCCTTCTGCGTCTTCCCCTCGCCCTCGTTCCACGCCTTCACGTCCGCCTCCCACTTCGGGAGCGCCTTGGTCTTGTAGTCCTCGCGGAGCTTCTCGATGTTCGCCGCGGTCTGCGTCGCCTGCGTGACGTACGACTCGAGCGACGGCTCGGTCTTGAGCCCCTCGACCGTCGTCCACGCCTG
>DATHXE010000094.1:0-2103 GCA_035459845.1 Tepidisphaeraceae bacterium
TCGGAACCCGAATCCGCCGCTCGACCCGGCGGACGCGCATGGGGCAAAGGCGAAGGCGGCGGCGAAAGCCGTCGGTAAGCCGCAAGCGGCGGAGGGGCCGGCGCCGGACGGGAATAACCCGCTGCCCGAGGCGAAGATCAAGCAGGTGTCGCCGCTCACGCTGCTGGAGGGGAACGTGATTGGACTGGCGGTGCCGGATAAGGCGCAGCTCAAGAGCCTCACTGAAAAGGTGCTGAAGCTGAACCGGCTCGAGGCGAAGTACATCGACCAGCCCAACCCGCTGAAGGACATCGGGCTGCAGGCGGGGAAGATCAAGCACGTGATCTACGTGGTGAAGGAGAACCGCACGTACGACCACGTGTTGGGGGACGATCCGCGCGGGAATGGGGATCCGCGGTACTGCGTGTTCGGCAAAGAGATCACGCCGAACCAGCACGCGCTGGCCGAGCGGTTCGTGCTGATGGACAACTTTTACGACTCGGGCGAGGTGAGCGGGGACGGGTGGACGTGGTCGACGCAGGCGATGGCGAACGAGTACGTGATCCGGAACGTGCCGTACCAGTACAGCGACCGCGGGCGGATCTTCGACTACGAGGGGACCAACAACGGGTGGCTGACGGGCGGGTTCCCGGCCAGGGGCCCGGACGGCAAGCCGCTGAGCGATCACCCGATGTTCAAGGACGGCGCGCCGGCGTTCCCGGACGTGGCGCAGGCGCCGGGCGGGCATCTGTGGGATCTGGCGAAGAAGAACGGGCTCACGGTGCGGAATTACGGGTTCTTCATGTCCAACGGGTCCAAGACCAAGGACGGGAAGCAGATCGTGCCGGACAATTACCCGGCGAGCACAGGATTGCAGCCGGGCGGGCGCGATCTGGGCGGCGTGACGAACGTCGACTTCCGCAAGTTCGACATGGATTACCCGGATTCCGACGCGTGGCGGATCTACTACGAGAAGACGAAGGACGCGACGTACAAGTGGCCGAAGATCGAGTTCGGACATTACAAGTCGCCGAGCCGGTTCGCGGAGTGGCGGCGCGAGTTCGAGCAGATGATCGCGAAGGACCCGACGGGCGGGGCGGTGCCGAACTTGCAGTTGATCCGGTTCTGCACGGACCACACGGCCGGCGCGAACCCGGGGAAGAAGCACCCGAAGGCGATGGTGGCGGACAACGATTACGCGGTCGGGCAGCTCGTGGAGGCGGTGAGCCGGTCGCCGATCTGGAAACACTGCGCCATCGTGATCATCGAGGACGATGCGCAGAACGGGCCGGACCACGTGGATGCGCACAGGTCGGTGTGTTTCGTGATCAGCCCGTACATGAAGCGCGGGAGCGTGGACCACGCGTTCCACAACACGTCGAGCGCGCTCAAGACGATCGAGTGCCTGCTGGGGCTGCCGGCGATGTGCCAGTACGACGCGATCGCGACGCCGATCGGAAACTGGGACACGGAACCGCGGAACGCGGAGCCGTATGCGGCGATCCTGCCGGCGGGGAAGATCGTCGGGATGACGAATCCGAAGTCGGGGGAGGTGTCGCCGATCAGCCCGGAGGCGCGGCTGATGGAGGAGTCTCAGAAAATGAACTTTACGGTGGCGGACGCGCCGGACGCGGACAAGTTGAACGAGATCATCTGGAAACTGTGCCAGGGGATTGAGGCGAAGGTCCCGGCGACGCCGCGGGGGATCGGGGGGGTGCCGATGTTGAACGCGAAGGATGACGACGACGATTGAGCGAGAAGTAGCTCCACATTCCGATGTGGTGGAGAGGCGCGGGACGGTCTGGTGCGCAAATCGCGTTCGAAGTCCCGCGCGCTTCCTCAACATCGGAATGTTGAGCTACCGTCGAGTCGCGACGACGCGAAGCGACTGCGGCGGGCCGTCCGTGGGGCTACGGCCCCTTGTACGACAGCACGGGTCGGAGCTTTCGGACGATGCGCGTCAGGTCGCGCTGAGTGCGCATGACTTTGCCGATGGGTTTGTATGCCGACGGGGCCTCTTCGCGGAGGGCATCGGTCATGGTGGGGTCGAAGTAGACGCCTCCGAGTTGGCGGGAGAGGGCGTGCGGCGAGATTCGCTGGCGGGCTTCGCCGCGCGACATTGCG
>DATHXE010000095.1:0-7986 GCA_035459845.1 Tepidisphaeraceae bacterium
GCCGACCTCGAACTGCTCTGTCGGGCGTTCGTGAGTGAGTGGCCGAAGTCCGATCGCCGGAGCCGCATCGATCTGTACGCGGCCGTCGCGGCAGGGGGGCTCGGTCGGACCGACGCGGCCAAGCGCTCGCTCCTGCAGATCGCCAGGAGCGACACGTACGAAGACGTGAAGGCGGATGCGTTTTTCCACGCGGCGGCGTTGACCAAGGACCCGGCCGAGGCGATTGGCTACCTCGAATCGAGCGTCGCCTTTCCGCGGGAGCGATCGCTGCTCGAGGCCGGGCGTACGGCGCATCAGCTTCGCCAGTTGGACAGGGCCAAACAACATTTGTCGCGCGCCGCGGGCATGAAGGGGGAGCCGAAGGTGATCGCGGAGGCAAAGGAACTGCTGGTCAAAGTCCAGGCGGAGTTCGCGGCGCGGGAGAAGCAGAAGTGACCGTAGCGTGGGCTACCAGCCCACGAGTCTTAACGCATCTGAACACGTGGGCTGGTAGCCCGCGCTACGGCCGTCGGCCGAATCGGTGAACCATGATCGAGAAACCCGTACGTCAGAAGAAATCGCTCGCGGTGCTCGTATTGCTCGCGTGCGCGCTCGGCGTCTTCCTGTCCACACGCCCGTCGCCCGCGCGCGCCGCGGAGGACAAGCTGGACCTGGGCGCCCTGGGCTCCCCGACCGATTCCGCCGGCAAGGACGACCCCGTCAAGGCCCTGCTCGACGAGGCCGGCCCCGGCGACAAGAAGCGCTTCACCGTCAGGACCGAGACGGACATCGCCAACCTCAAGCGCGACGACCTCTACACCGACGGTCTTAAGTCGTACTTCCGCGTCACCGACGTGAACGCGCGCGACGGCTCGTTCGAAGTCGAGCGAGTCGCCGGCACCAACAACCCGGACCGCAAATTCCAGCGCGTCCGCGCCGCCGACGAGAAGAACCCCGGCCCGCCCACCATCGAGGTGCGCGTCACCCTGATGGACCTCATCCACACCGGCGGGTGGCCGGTCTACCTGATCATCGGGCTCGCCGCCGTGCTGATGATGTTGTGCCTGAATTGCGTGATGCTCTACCGCAAGTCGCGGCAGTGCCCGGCCGAGTTCGTGCGCGTCGCGACCGACGCCCTGGCCAAGGGCGACGTCGACGCCTTCGAGGCCGCCGCCAACAAGGAACGCGGGCTCCTGCCCCACGTCTGCCGGGCCATGACCGAGCGGTTCGACACGTCGACCCAGGAGGACATCGAGCGGCGGTGCGAGACGGCGGCGGCCGGGCGGATCAACTCGCTCCGCACGCCCGTCAAGTTGATCAACGTGATCTCCGTCGCGGCCCCGCTGCTCGGGCTGTTCGGGACGATCGTCGGGATGGTCGTCGTGTTCGAGGCGGTCGCGAGCACGACCGGCGCCGCCAAGGCGACGGCGCTCGCCGCCGGCATCCGCGTCAAGCTCTTCTCGACCGCCGCCGCGCTGCTCGTCGCCATCCCCGCGGTCTTCGCCTACTTCATCTTCAGCGCCATGCTCGGCAGCGCCATCGCCGAGACCGAGCGCCTCGGCGAGCGCCTGCTCCACGGCGTGCTCGTCATCAAGCGCAAGAAGCTCGCCGCCGCGAAGAAGACCGCCCGCAAGGAAGCCGCCGCCGCCGAGGCCGATGTACCCGAAAAGGTCGAAGCCTGAGAATCGCACTTAGGACTCAGGACTCAGGACTCATGACTGACCGCTCGCAACTCGCAACTCCTAACTCGCAACTCCCCCGATGACCTTCGACAAAGAACCCTACGAGCCGATGTCGGTCGACATGACCCCGATGGTCGACGCGATCTTCGCGATCATCCTGTTCCTCCTCGTCGCGTCGAGCTTCGTCGAGAGCATGGAGTCGGACACGTCGATCAACCTCCCGACCGCCGGCAAGACGCTCAAGGCAAAGGCGCCGCCGGCCCGGCCGATCGTCGTCAACGTCCGCAACATGCCCGGCGGCCGCGCCGACTACCGCGTGAACAACGCCAGCTATTCCATGGCCCAGATGGCGAGCGAACTCTCCCGCGCCCGTGTCGGCAACAAGGACCAGGCCGTCGTCATCCGGGGCGACAAAAACGTCCGCTGGGACCACGTCGCCCAGGTCATGCGCGCTTGCGCCCAGGCGGGCATCTCGAAAGTGTCCGCGGCGTTCGAGACGGATGAGTAGCCTTCGGCGAGCCCGCTTCAGCGGACGGATCGCGAAGCGAGTCGGCATCAGCAACTGCGACGAAGCAACGAAGCGAATCGAAAACCCAACCCCGTGCCCACTACCCCCACAACCTCCCGTCCCGACCGCCCCGTCGTCGACGACGCCGTCTTCGACAAGCGAGCCCTCGCCGTCGGCCTCGCCCTCGCCTTGCTAATCCTCCTCGGCACAGTCGTCTGGAAGCTCAAGGCCAGGGACGACGGCGTGCGCAAGGCCGCCGCCGTGCCGTTCGAGTTCTCGATCGCCGAGCCGCCGGTCGAGGATTTCAAGCTCCGCGACGTCCAGCGCGACCTGCCGGAGGAGAAACAGGACAAGTCTTCGCTGGTCCCCGAGATGGCCCCGGAAAAGCCGGACGTGCACATCGCCGTGAACCCGTCCGCCACACCCGTCGAGACCGAGGTCGTCCAGGCCGCCCCCAGCGCCCAGTCCCCGGACATGAAGATCGACCTCAAGTCGCTGGACCTGGCGACCAAGCCGGATACGAGCCTCGACGACGCCCCCGAGCAGATCTCCGCCGCCACCGACGTCGTCGGCTACCAGATCCCCACGATCTCCGTTGCGACCGAGTCGGCGGCCGACATATTCAAGTACGACAAGCCCACCCCGCGCGACAAGCCGGCCCTTTACACGATGAACGTCGGCCCGCGCCCGGGCCGGCCGGTGCAGGCGGTCCTCAAGGCGTTCGGCGACCAGTCCGCCCCGTCCTTCGGCGAGCGCGGGCCGGTCAACATCAACCTGTTCGGCACCGGCGACTTCCTGCGGACGATGAACCGCGGCGCGGGCGGCGTGAAGGCGCGCTCCGCCGTCGACTCCGCGCTCCACTGGCTCGCCGTCCACCAGGGCCCCGACGGCCTCTGGCACGCCGACCAGCTCGAGGGCGAAAAGCCCGGCACCCTCGCCGTCACCGGGCTGTCGTCGCTCGCGTTCATGGGCGGCGGACACACGACGCGCAAGGGCGAGTACGCCCGCAACGTCCAGAAAGGGATCGAGGCCATCCTCCGCCACCAGAAGCCGGACGGCCGCTTCCAGATCGCCGGCGAAAACCTCTACACGCACGCCATCTGCACGATCGCCGTCGCCGAGGCCTACGGGCGGGCGCGCGACGAGCGCCTCGGGGCCGCGGCGCAAAAGGCGATCGCGTTTTGCGAGAAGGCCGTCAACGCCGACGGCGGGTGGCGCTACGCCCCCAAGACCGACATCTCCGACCTGTCCGTCACCGCGTGGTTCGTCCAGTGCATCAAGACCGCCAAGCTCGCCCAGCTCAAGACCGACCCGGCCGTCTTCAACCAGGCCCTGGCCTACCTCGATTCGGTCACCGACAAGGGCGCCAGCCGCGAGTCCAACGGCGTCTGCACCTACACCTTCTCCCCCGATCAGGACTACCCGAGCAACGCCCACCCGTCGCTCACCTGCGCCGGCATGATGATCCGCCAATTCTCCGGCGTGGGCGTGAAGAACCACTTGCTCGTCAAGGCCGCCGACCTCACCCGCCGCCGCCCCCCGCGGTGGGAGGAGAAAGACTTCTACTACTGGTACTACGCCACCTACGCCATGCACAACATGGGCGAGGGCCACCGCATCTGGTGGAACCAGCGAATCCGCGACGTTCTGCTCGAAAAGCAATCGCGCGACGGCGACTCGGCGGGGTCGTGGGACCCCAGGGGCGACCGCTGGGCGGGCGCGGGCGGCCGAACCTACACCACGGCGCTCGGCGCACTCTGCCTCGAGGTCTACTACCGCTACGGCGAAGCCCTGAACACCTTCGGCGTCGCCCCGGACCTCGACGAGCTCTTCTTCGAACGCGACTAATGCGCGTTCCGCCCGAAGGCGCAATCAAACCGGGGCAGAGCGCACGGGCGCCGCCCCAATCGCCGCCCCGGATCTGCCACCTGCAAACGAGGCTCGCGAGGCCCCCTTATAGAACATCTCGCAACGTCCGGTGGTACAGTATCCGGTGGCGCGGGCCGCGCCGCTACCTATGACCCGATCCTTCCCGTTGATCGCTATCGGTTTCGCCGGCGCCGTCGCACTCGTCGGCTTCGGATCCGCGTCCGCCCGCGCCGCCGAGAACGCCAAGCCCACGATCCTCTTCAACCGCGACGTCCGCCCGATCCTGTCGGACAACTGCTACGCCTGCCACGGCCCTGACGACAAGAAGCGCAAGGGCGGCGTGCACCTGAACACGTTCGAAGGCGCCACGGCCGAAAAGGACGGCCGCCGCGCCCTCGTCCCCGGCGACCCGGCCGCCAGTGAGCTCGTCAAACGCGTCCTCACCGCCGACGAAGACGACCTGATGCCCCCCGCCGACAGCGGCAAGAAGCTCACCCCGCAGCAGAAGCAGATCCTCAAAGCGTGGGTCGAGCAGGGGGGCAAGTACCAGAAGCACTGGGCGTTCGAGCCCGTCGCCAAGGTCGACGCGCCCGCGACTAAGTCCGCGAACTGGGCCCGTAACCCGATCGACTCCTTCATCCTTGCCGGCCTCGAAGCCAAGAACCTCGCCCCCTCGCCCGAGGCCGAAAAGTCCACGCTGATCCGCCGGGCGTCGTTGGACCTCGTCGGCCTCCCGCCCACGCCGGCGGAGGTCGACGCGTTCGTCAAGGACGCCTCGCCGGACGCCTACGAAAAGGTGATCGACCGCCTGCTCGCCAGCAAACATTACGGCGAGCGCTGGGGCCGCCACTGGCTCGACCAGGCCCGCTACGCCGACTCCCACGGCTACTCGATCGACGCCCCGCGGCAAATGTGGCTCTACCGCGACTGGGCCATCGACGCCGTCAACGCCGACATGCCGTTCGACCGGTTCACCGTCGAACAACTCGCCGGCGACCTTCTCGACAAACCGACGCAGTCTCAGCTCATCGCGACCGGCTTCCACCGCAACACGATGATCAACCAGGAGGGCGGCTCCGACGCCGAGCAGTTCCGCGTCGAGGCCGCCGTCGACCGCGTCAGCACCACCGGCTCCGTCTGGCTCGGCCTGACCGTCGGCTGCGCCCAGTGCCACACGCACAAGTTCGACCCGATCACGCACAAGGAGTTCCACCAGCTCTACGCCTTCTTCAACTCGGACGCGGACCGCAACAGCGTCGAGCCGTCGCTCAAGATGCCGACGGAGGAGCAGAAGAGGAAACTCGACGCGCTCAAGAAGGAATTGGCAGAAGCGAAGAAGGGTTCGGGTGCGAAGCCGGTCGCGAGGGCCGGCGGGGCGAAGCCGCAAGCGGCGGCGGCGGTCGTGAAGTGGACCGTCGCCACGCCCCAGGCGCTCACCGCCAAGTCCGGCGCCACCCTCACCAGGCTCCCCGACGATTCCGTCCTCGCCGGCGGCAAGCCCCCCGAAGACGAACACTACACCGTCACCGTCAAAGCCCCGCTCAAGACGATCACCGCGATCCGCCTCGAAGCCCTCACCGACGACTCGCTCCCCAAGAAGGGCCCCGGCCGGGCGGGCAACGGCAACTTCGTCCTGCACGAGGTGAAGCTGGTCGACATCAACGCGAACGTCCACGATTTCGCCGACGCCAGCGCCGACGTCGAGCAGGACAAGTACCCCGCCGACGCCGCCGTCGACAAAGACCTCACCACCGGCTGGGCCATCAACCCGGGCAAAGCCGGCGGCCCACTGAACGTGAACCGCACGCTCGTCCTGACCCTCGCCGCCCCGCTGAAGATCGTCGCCGACGAGGGCTTCCACATCGAACTGTCCTGCGCCCAGAAGTCGTACGCGCTCGGCCGCTTCCGCATCTCCGTCACCGAAGACGCGCCGGCGAACGCCCCCGCCGTCGCCAGCGCCACCGGCAACTCCGCCAAGCCCGTCGACCCGTCCCCCGCCAAACACGTGAAGGACCTCGAGCAGCAGATCAAGTCCCTCGAGGCTTCGATCGGCAGCGCGCTCGTCATGAAGCGCCTCCCCGAGCCGCGCCCCACGAACATCATGATCCGCGGCGACTTCCTGCGCAAGGGCGACCCCGTCCGGCCCGGCACCCTCGCCGTCCTCAACCCCTTCAAGCCCCGCGCCCAGGCCCCGGCCGACCAATCCGCTATCCGCAATCCGAAATCCGAAATCGTCCCCGACCGCCTCGACCTCGCCCGCTGGCTCGTCGACCCCGCCAACCCGCTCACGCCGCGCGTCGCCGTCAACCGCGTCTGGATGCGCTACTTCGGCGCCGGCCTGGTCGAAACCGAAAACGACTTCGGCACCCAGGGCACCCAGCCGACGCACCCCGAACTCCTCGACTTCCTCGCCGGGCGATTCGTCGAGGGCGGCTGGTCGCTGAAGAAGCTCCACAAGCTGATCGTCACGTCCGCCACGTACCGCCAAGCCTCCGCCGGCCGCCCCGACCTCGCCGCCGCCGACCCGCTGAACAAGCTGCTGGGCCGGCAGAACCGCCTGCGGGTCGAGGCCGAGATCGTCCGCGACCTCGCCCTCGCCGCCAGCGGCCTGCTGACCGACAAGGTCGGCGGGCCCAGCGTCTACCCGCCACAGCCCGACGGCGTCTACGCGTTCACGCAAGTGAAAAAGGTCTGGCCCACCAGCACCGGCCCCGACCGCTACCGCCGCGGCCTCTACACCTTCGTCTTCCGCTCCGCCCCCTACCCCCAGCTCACCACCTTCGACGTCCCCCGCCCCGACGTCACCTGCACCCGCCGGCTCCGCTCCAACACGCCCCTGCAATCGCTTACGCAAGCGAACGGGGCGGCGACGTTCGAGATGGCCCAGGCTCTCGCCACCCGCGTCCTCGCCGGCGCGAAAGACGACGCCGCGCGCCTCGCCCTCGCCTACAAACTCTGCCTCTCCCGCGATCCCTCAGCGGACGAGGCCGCGACGCTGGCCGCATTCCTCGGGACCCAGCGGCGCGAGTTCGGGAGCGAGCCCGAGGCGGCGAAAAAAGTCGCCCCCGCAAAACTCCCCGCCGGCGTCTCCCCCGCCGACGCCGCCGCGTGGACCGCCGTCGCCCGCGTCCTTCTGAACGTCGACGAATTCATCACCCGCGAGTAGGTCCGTATCGCGGGCGTCTCGCCCGCGTTTCATCCGAACTTCAGCGCGGGCGAGACGCCCGCGACACCCATGCACATCCCCAATCCGACCACCCCCGCCGACCTCCTCGCCGTCACGCGCCGCCAGCTCTTCGCGCGCACCGGCCTCTCCGTCGGTTCCATCGCCCTCGGCTCCCTTCTCGCCCGCGACGGCCTCGCCGCGCCCTCGCCGGCCACCGCCGCCACCTCCGCCATGCCCCCCAAGGCCGGCCACTTCCCCGCCCGCGCCAAGTCCGTCATCTTCCTCTTCCAGGCCGGCGGGCCGTCCCAGCTCGACCTTTTCGAGGACAAGCCCAAGCTCCGCGAGTTCTCCGGCAAGGCCCCGCCTAAGTCCTTCATGGAAGGCCGCCGCTTCGCCTTCCTCAAGGGCAACGAGACCCTCCTCGGCTCCAAGCGCACGTTCGCCCAATACGGCAAGTCCGGCGCGACCCTCTCCAACCTCCTCCCGCACCACCAGCAGATCGTCGACGACGTCTGCTTCGTCAAAGGCCTCTCCACCGACGTCTTCAACCACGGCCCCGCCAAGATCTTCGTCAACACCGGCTCCCCGCAGCCGGGCCGGCCCGCCATGGGCGCCTGGGTCACCTACGGCATCGGCAGCGCCTCCGACTCGCTTCCCGGGTTCGTCGTCCTCCAGTCCGGCCCCCGCGGCCCGCGCGGCGGCGCGGCCCTCTGGTCCTCCGGCTTCCTCCCCACGACCTACCAGGGCGTCCCGTTCCTCGCCGGGCCCGAGCCCATCCTCGA
>DATHXE010000096.1:0-3542 GCA_035459845.1 Tepidisphaeraceae bacterium
CCGACAGTGTCCAGATGCGGCGGCCGGTCGCGGCGTCGAGGCCATAGACGGCGGTCGAGTCTTGCGGCATGGCGACGACCACGCCGCCGGTGGGCCGGTCACAGACGACGGGCGTCGCGCGGTAGCGGGCGACCGACCGGCGGCTCTGGCGCGCTTCCCACTGTCGCAAGGCGACGGGGTCGACCCGGCCGCGGACGATAGCCGGGGGTTCGAGCGGGTCGGCATACGTGTGCACCCAGCGCACCTTTCCGTCGAAGCGGTCGACGGCGATGACGGAGCCCGCGCCGGGGGAGACGATGACCACATCAGCCCACACCGCCGGCTCCGCCCACTCCGCCAGCTTCCATAGGGACAAATAACCGGCGCGCTCGCCGCGGCCGAACCGGATGTCGGACTCGGAGATGTTTCCGAGGTTCGCCTGCCACGCGGGGCGACCCGTCTGCGCGTCGACGGCCGATAGCGTCATCGCCGCCGTCGACTGGTTTACTCGCGCGGCCCCGAGCACGTAGACGTGTCGGCCTGCGATTGTCGGCAGGCCGGTGTAGGACAGATCGCGCCGGCCGTCGGGGGAGTCGGTCGTCCACAGGAGTTGGCCGTCGGCGCCGGCGTAGGCCCGGAGGTCGAAGGTGTCTTCGGTGCCGCGGCCGGGCTGGCGGACGACTACGAGGGCCGGTCGCCCGAACGCGTCGAACTGCACGGCGGGGCGGAACAGCGGGCCCTGGGCGCGCTCCTGAGCGAAGCGGAAGAGGCCGAACGCGTCGCCGGTCGCGGGGTTGTCGACGGACCAGACGACGTGGCCGTCGGCGCCGATGCGGAGCGTCTTGGTCCAGGAGGTGACGATCGCCCCGCCCGCGCCGTCGGCGAGGGGAAAGAACTTGGGGGCGATGGCCTGGTCTGGGACGCCGTACCATCGCGCGTCGGCGGGCACCTCGCCGAGCGGCGCGTTGGCGGGCGGGGCGTCGGCGAGGTCTTTGGGCGCGGCGAGCCATTCGCCGGCGTGGAGGCGCGCCCAGCGGTGGAGCGATTTTTCGCGGTCGTCGCCGAGCGATGCGCCGTGGCGGCGAGCGTTGTCGTAGAGGGTGCGGGCGGCGGAGACGTCGCCGAGGCGGGCCGCCAGGTCGCCCGCGCCGACGAGCGCCTCGCCCGCGGCGTGGGAAAGTGGGAACCGGCGGGCGATCGCGTAGCCGTCCTCGGGCCGGGCGTCGGGGTTTCGGCGGAGGCCGTCGAGTTGCTGGGCGGCGAGCTTGCCGTACTCGGATTCGCAGGACTTGCGCAGGCCGGCGCGGTCGGCCTCGGCGAGGGCGTCGAACCAGGCGCGGATGGAGAGCTTTGTGATCGAGACGGAGCCGGCGGGTGACTTGGGTTCGCCGGCGGATGCGAGCGCGCCGCCACGCGATTCCAGAACGACGGCGAGGCGTTTGGCGGCGGCGTCGTAGTTCTTGGCGGCGAGTTCGCGGTCGATCACCTGGAGTTCGCCGGTGAGGTCGGCGGACTCGTCGGGCGGGGCGTAGGTGACCACGGCGCGGGCCGGGGCGGCGCAGAAGATCAGCGCGAGCAGGACGAGCGGGAGTTGTCGGAAGGGGCTCACCGTTGTCAGTATGCGCGAGCGGGGCGTTGGTGGCACGGGAAAAGTGATGGGCGGCGGTTCCTCGGGTGCCATGCTCTGACCCGGCGCGAATGAGTTTCGCATCGCGGGAGTGCGCGATCGCCGGGGATGAGCATGCCGAACGTCGAAAGGCTGTCGATAGCCCGCATGGTCATCCCCGCCGATCACGGCCGACCTCGTGATCTAGCCACTTGGCGGCGGGTCTGACCATGGCACCCGATCTCGAACTGAATCTCCGCGCACGTTTCCACTACGCCCAAAGCGGATTCCGCGCGCTCGCGCCCGGTGGGAGGGGGCCTAGTATGAGGTTCCCAATAGAGGAGACCGACTTGGAACCGCGCACCGACCGACCGAACGAATCTGCGTCCGAAACCGTTGTCGGAGCGGGGGCCGCGCAGCTCAGGCGGCCGATCCTCGTCGTCGACGACAACGAGACGGTGGCCAAGGCGCTGCGCCTGATCCTGACGGACGCGGGGTTCGAGGTGGCGGCGTTCCAGTCCGGGCTGGCGGCGTTGCGGTACGTCGAGGGCGACCCGCCCGCGGCGGCGCTGATTGACATCCACCTGCCGGACATCAACGGGCTGATTCTCACGCAGCGCCTGCGCGAGATGCTCGGCCCGGATACCCCCCTGCTCGTGTTGTCGGGCGACACGTCAATGGAGACGCTCAATTCGCTGCCGCACGTGGGGGCGACGTACTTTTTCCCCAAGCCGCTACAGACGGGGCAGTTGATCGAGCGGTTGAGGGAGTGGGTGGGGTAGGGCGATTGCCGATTGCCCATTTCCAATTGCCGATTGAAAGGCATTCGGGGTCGGCGCCGATTGGGCTCCGTCCCGCGACAAGTCGCTGGGCTCCCCGTTTTACTTTTCCACGATCTCGCCACGGACGTACTTCTCGGCGAGCTCGACGTAGTGGGGGACGAGCCAGCGCATGTACTCGAGTTCCTTTTCCTTGACGGGGCGGACGATCTTGCCGGGGACGCCCATGACCATCATCCGGTCGGGGACGACCAGGCCCGGGGGCACGACGCAGCCGGCGGCGACGAAGCACTCTTCGCCCAGTTTGGTCTGACCAAGGACGGTCGCGCCCATGCCGATGATCGAGCGGTTGCCGACGACGGCGCCGTGGACGATCGCGCCGTGGCCGATGGTGACGTCGTCGCCGATGACGTTGGGGACGCCGGTGTCGCAGTGGATGACGGCGCCGTCCTGGACGTTGGTGCGGCGACCGATGGAGACGGGGGCGACGTCGCCGCGGATGACGGCGTTGAACCAGACGCTGGCCGACTCGCCGAGGGTGACGTCGCCGGTGACGACGGCGTTGAACGCCTTGAAGTAGCCGGAGGGGCGGCGCGCGAAGAGGGGCGTGGACATGAGGGGACACGGTACGCGCGCGGGCGCGGCGTGCAAGGGGGGCGTTTGTCGGATCGACAAACTCGGACGCGCTGGGCAAGCCCAGCGGCTAAAAGGGGAGATTGCGGGCCCCGTGGCATTAGGGTTGCTCCCCGATACGCCATCAAGGAGAAACCATGCCCGACCCGACCAACACCCTCGGCAATAACGACGACGTGAAAACGGCCCCGGAGTCCGGCGACGTGCAGCAGGCGGGGCGGACGCGGGGGCAGATCGTCGGCGAACATCCCGGCGACGTGTCAGAGAGCGACGATGCGAACAAGACCAATCCCGACCCATCCGGTCGGCTGCAGGAAGATTGCTCGAACGATCCGCACTACGCATCGGGTCGGCACGAGGCCGTGCCGCGGGTGACGCAGGCTGAATAATTTCACGATTTTCGGGAGTACCGTGCGACTCAGGGCTCGGCGTTCCCCGGCCGTCGACGACACGTTTTGGTCGTCATACGTGTCGGTCGGGAACGCCGGGCCCTGTCGTGTTGACGGGGTTTCGGGAAGAGCAGAGATGGTGGGATGAGGGGATGG
>DATHXE010000097.1:0-2300 GCA_035459845.1 Tepidisphaeraceae bacterium
GATTTCCGCCTTCGCCTTCTCCAGCGCGGCCGCCACGAACTTTTTGCCGTCCACCTTGGCCGCCTGGGCGCGGGCGTATTGCTCGGCCTTCGCGTAATACGCTTCGGCCAAGCGCCGGTGCCCCTCCTCGTGCTCCTTGAGTCGGTCGGACGCGCCGGTCGGGAGCCAGATGGTGATCGCGAGTTTCAAGCGGACCGTCAGGCCGCTGATGACCACGTCGACCGGCGGCTCGCCCTTGGAGCCGGGAACCGCGCGCCGCGGGCGGGTGGCGAACGCGACGTCGGCGTCCACCTCGAACCGGTACAAACACGCCGCCGCCTCTCCGGGCTTGAACGGCGGGTCGAGCACCGGCGGCTTCTTCGGGTCGAACTCCTTGTACTCGACCGTCGGCTCGGCCTTCTCGACCTTCACCTCGGCTGTTGCCGGAAGCGCCGCAATCAGGAGCAGTGCAATCACGATCGCGATTCGCATGCCCCGAATGATACCGACCACGCCCCACCACCCCACCCCCTCTTCTCCCCATCATTTCTTCCCGCGCTTCCACTCCTCCGTCGCGGCCTTCACTCCGGCGTCGCTCATTACGTCGCGCACGCGCGAGTGGTCGGTGATGCGGTCGAAGATCTGCTCGACCTCGTCCGTCGGCCCCTTCACGGCGGCCACGTACCGGTCGCTGATCCCGGTCGCGGCCTTCTGGAGCGCGGCCTGGACGGCCGCGTTCTTGTCCTTTCCCTCGCCCTCGACCGGCGCGCCGACCACGCCCTTTGCCGCGTCCCGCGCGGCGGTTTGCGCGTCCTTGTAGAACGTCTCGGCGATCTTGAGGTGCCCCTCCTCGTGCGCCCGCACGTGGTCGTCGACGCCCTTGGGCAGCCAGATCGTGACGGGCATTGACAGGCGGATCGCGACCGAGTCGATGCGCACGCTGGCGCGGAACCCGCCGGCCGTGGGCGTGACCGAGACCGGGGCGAAGCGGAAATCGACCTCGATGCGGAAGACGTACTCGCAGAGCGCGATCTCGTTTTCCTTCAGCGGCGGCTTGGGGGACTTGGGGTCCGCGGGGTCGAAGGTCTTGCGCTCGATTTTCGGGGCGGCCTTAGTGACGGAGACGGGCTCTGCGGCGCGCGAGGCGGAAGCGACGAGCGCGAGGAGGAGCAGGAAGGGCGCGACGCGCATGTCGGCATGATAACGCGCCGGGACCGGCGCGGCGCGCCGACGTAGATCGACAACGTATCGTTGACATTGACGACGAACCGTTTTCCCGCATTGACCCCCACCGCCCGCGTCACCACAATCCCCCCCATGCCCAAGCTCATCATCGAAGATGGTCCCACCCTCGACGTCCCGGCCGGGAAGCGCCTGATCAACGCCCTGGTCGAGGACGCCGCCACCGACCAGCTCCACGCGTGCGGCGGGAACGCCCGGTGCACGACGTGCCGCGTCCTGATCACCGAGGGCGAGCCGACCACGATGACCCAGGCCGAGAAAGACCTGTACGTCGCCCGCGGGCTGTCGGCCACGCCCGGGCTGCGCCTGTCGTGCCAGATCCTGTGCGACCACGACATGACGGTGAAGGTCATCTCGCGGCTCGCCGGCTCGGGCCGCAAGGACGCGGGCTCGCCGACCCTGCCGGACATCCAGCCGCCGCCGGTGTGGACGACGAAGTGAATCAGCCGCGGAGCGGCGGCAGACAGTAGCCCAGGGCGTAAGCCCTGGGTCCACACGCGACGCGATGCACGGAGCCCCGGAGGGGCGAAAGACGGAGTGGCGATCGCGCAACATCGCGTGCGATCAAGCCACTGCTCTGCCGCCCCTCCGGGGCTCTTTTTCGTTCTTCGTTCCGTTAACCCGGGGCTCACGCCCCGGGCTACTTTTTGTCGCCGCTCCGCGGCTTCGTTGCGTCATTTCCCCAGCACCACCTCCACGTCCACCTCGTTCCCCTCGCGCCACACCCGCATCGTCACCTTCTCCCCGGAACTGAGGCGCTCGAGCACGGCGTCCACGTCGGCGGGCGAGCGGATCGCGCGGCTGCCGATCTTCTGGATCACGTCGCCCGGGATGATCGTCCCGCGGACGCGCTGGGTCGGCTTGAGTCCGGCCCTGGCCGCGGGTGAGTTCTCCGTCACGTCCAGCACCAGCGCGCCCTGGATGCCGAGTTGCCCCGTCACGGCCCGGCTGAAGCGGTCGTCGAACACGGCGCCGAACTCGGGCTTGGCGAGCTTGCCGTCCTTGATCAGCTGGGGGACGACGCGGTTGACGGTGTCGGCCGGGACCGCGAAGCCGATGCCGGCGCTGGCGCCGCTGGG
>DATHXE010000098.1:0-2175 GCA_035459845.1 Tepidisphaeraceae bacterium
GCCCGGCCAGCCCGTCACGCTCCGCCACGACACGAAGTGGATCGTCCCCGAGCCCGAGCTCGCGCTGGTCATCTCGTCGCTCGGCAAGCTCGTCGGCTACACGATCGGCAACGACATGTCCTGCCGCGACATCGAGGGCGAAAACCTCCTGTACCTGCCCCAGGCCAAGACCTGGAACGGGTGCTGCGCGCTGGGCCCGTGCATCCTGCTCGCCGACCCCACCCACGACGTCCGTGCCGCCGAGATCCGCATCACGATCACCCGCGACGGCGCCCCCGCCTTCACAGGCTCGGTGCAGGTCAGCCAGATCAAGCGGACGTTCGAGGAGTTGATCGGATACCTGTTCCGCGACCAGAGCTTCCCCAACGGCGTGATCCTGCTCACCGGAACAGGCATCGTCCCGCCGAACGAGTTCAGCCTCCGGTCGGGCGACGTCATCCGCATCGAGATCGACGGCATCGGCACGCTGGAGAACCCGGTGGCATGAATCCGCACTTGAGTAGCTCAACATTCCGATGTTGAGGAGCGGCGATCGGACGCCGCATCGCGTCATTACACGTCGCACCGTTCCACGCCATTCCTCAACATCGGAATGTTGAACTACTTTGACTCCACACGACCCGCCGTCGGGTGTATCTCCTCCTGACACGTCTGCCCGATCTACGCCCCCGAGGAGCCCCGCCCATGCGAACCGTCGCCACCGCCCTGCTCGCGCTCGTCCTCGCGCTGCCGGCCGCCGCCGCCGCGCCTGACATCGCGTTTTCGGTCCGCTCGGCCAAGTCGGGGGCGTGGTCGGATCCGGGCACCTGGACCCCGGCGCGGGTGCCGGGCAAGGGCGACGCCGTCCAGGTCCGGCCGGGGCACACGGTCGTCTATGACGCGTCGTCCGACGACGCGATCCGCACCATCCACGTCGCCGGCGTCCTGCGCTTCCCGCGCGACAAGTCCACGCGCCTGGCCGTCGGGCTGATCAAGGTCACGCCCGGCGAGACGTGCTCGGAAGACGGCTTCGTCTGCCACGCGCCGGCACTCCCCACCACCCCATCCCCCGATCTCCCCATCTCCGCCACCCCCGCCCTCGAGATCGGCACCGCCGCCGACCCGATCCCCGCCACCGTCACCCACACGATTCGCCTGACGTACTTCGATGGCATGGACAAGGAAACGCTCCCCGCCATCATCGCGTGCGGGGGGCGGTGGGACTGCCACGGGGCCCCGCTCTCGCGCACGTGGGTCAAGCTCGGCGCGACCGCCGCCAAGGGCGCGACCGCCGTCACGCTCGCCGAGCCCGTCACCGGGTGGCGGGTCGGCGACAAGGTGATCGTCACCGCGTCCGAACAGTCCTACGGCCACGCCGACACGTTCCGCGCCAAGCCCGGTAAGCCGTCGTACGCCAAGACCGAAGAGCGCGTCATCATCAAGATCGACGGCCAGACCGTCACTCTCGACAAGGGGCTCGAACACGCGCACCTCGGCGCCGGCGACTACCGCGCCGAGATCGCCAACCTCTCGCGCAACGTCGTGATCGAATCGGCCGACCCCGCCGGCGTCCGCGGCCACACCCTCTTCCACTCCCGCGCGACCGGCGGCGTCTCCTACGCCGAGTTCCGCCACTTGGGCAAAGAGGGCGTCCTCGGCAAGTACGCGATCCACTTCCACCTCGTCCGCGAGACGATGCGCGGGTCGGGCGTGATCGGCGCGAGCGTCTGGGACTCCCACAACCGCTGGGTCACCGTCCACGCGTCCGACTTCCTCCTGATCCGCGACAACGTCGGCTACCAGTCCGTCGGCCACGGCTTCTTCCTCGAGGACGGCACCGAGCAGTTCAACGTCATCGACCGCAACCTGGCCGTCCAGGCGTACCACGGCAAGCGCCTGAAGGACCAGGCCCTCCCGTTCGACTCCAACGACGGGGCCGGCTTCTGGTGGGCCAACGGGCGCAACTCCGTCACCCGAAACGTCGCCGTCGAGAACGACCGCTACGGGTACAAGTTCGAGCTCCGCGGGAAGTCGCGCGGGTTCGACCCGGTCGCCCGCCTCCGCCAGCCCGACGGGTCGATGAAGGAGGTCGACGTCCGCACGCTCCCGTTCACCCGGTTCGACTCCAACGAGGCCCATTGCGACGGCCTGTACGCCGTCAACCTCGGCGACGAGTCCGACAAGACCCCGTCCGTC
>DATHXE010000099.1:0-14049 GCA_035459845.1 Tepidisphaeraceae bacterium
GAGCCCGGCGAGGATCGCGTAGAGCATGAGCGGGGCGGGCCGCTCGTCGACGTCGGGCTCCTTGAGCGACCGCACCGCTGCCGCCGTCGCGCCGATCAGGATGACCGCGAGCATCATTGCCCGACGGAGCCCGTCGAGCAGCAAATCGCCGCCGTCGAGCGTGCCCGTCGCCAGGTCGATGTTCGCCAGCACGTTGATCGCGATCGCCAGCCCCGCGATGACGGAAACCACTTTGATGGCCGACGCCCGCGGCATCGCGCCGGCCTTCGCTTTGGACGGCGCGACGGGCTCCGGCGACAGCACCGGCCCCACCGGCCGCGTGAGTTCCCACGCCAGCCGGCCGAGCCACGCGAGCCCGAGCAGCAGGCCGACGAGCCCGAGCTCGGCCGCGTACTTGACGAGCAGATTGTGCGGGTCGGCCACCTCCTCCGGCGCCTCGGGCAGGCGCGTCGAGAGGTAATGCTCGCCGAAGTTGTCCATCCCGACGCCGGCGATTGGGTGCCGGGCGACGAGGCCCATCGCCCCCGTCCAGTACTGCCAGCGGAAGGTGAGCGTCTCGTGGAAGAGGGTCTTGTGGTACAGCCCGTGCCCGACGACCGCGGCCGTGGCGACGACGATCATTACGACCGCGCCCCAGAACGCCCGCCGCGCGTTGGCCGCGAGCCACGCGCGCATCCGCCACGCCGTCACGAGGAGCCCGGCCCCGAGCACGATCGTCGCCAGTGCCGTCTTGCTGCGTGATTGGAAGAGCAGCCACCCCGCGCCCGCGACCGCCAAGAGCGCCGCGACTGCGAACACGGTGTACGCGAGCGCCGGCGACGTCCCGCCTTCGCCGCCGCGCGGGGTCAGGCCGTCGTCCCGCACCTTCTGCCAGACGACGCCCGCCGTGATGAGCAGCAGGAGGACCACGACCGCCCCGAGCGTGTTGGGCGAGTTGTAGAACCCCTGTTGTTCGGGCGCGAACACCTTGTTTTCGAATTGTTTAGCGCCGAAGTCGCCCGGCGCGAGGCCGCGCTGGCGGAGGATCAGCTCGCGCCGCTGGACGAGCTGGCGCGGCTTGCCGTCCGCGTGCGTCTTGCCGCACTCGCCCGGGTGCTCGCGCTCGTCCTTGCCGGTCTGGTGGCCCGGCTCCGGGCAGACGTAGGCCGTCCAGTACTTCTGCAGCGTCGGCCGGTCGAGCGCGGCGAACATCACGCAGTGCGCCGCGATCGCCAGCAGCGTGCCGACCGCGATCGCCGCGATTAGGCGCAATCGCCGCCAGCTGCGCACGAGCTGTGACGCCGCCCAGAGCAGCGCCGCCGCGGCGACGAACTGCCCCGCCCCGACGACCGCGGCGAACTGGTCGCTCGCCCACAGCACACTCAGCGCCGCCCACGCCGCCAGCCCGAGCAGGGGGGCCGCGCTCCACGACCAGCGGACGATGTACGCCCGGTCGCTCGCCCGCCGGGCCAGCACGAGGATCGCCGGCACGCACGCGAGCAGGTCCAGCGCCAGCGCCGCCCCCGGCCCCGCCCCGCCCGGCGTGGCCGCCCCGACCTCGAACCCCGCCAGCGCCGACCCCCGCGCCCGCGAGTAATCCATAAACGTCACCCGCGCCACAACGACCGCGACCGCGATCACGAATGCCAGGCGCGTGAGGAAGTCGAACCAGGAGTTCTCGGTGGGGGCGGCGGTCGGAATGGGATTGGCTTTGGCCATCGATCGGGCTCAGGAGCTATGAGGAAAGTTCGCCGAGGCGATAACCGTCATCCTGACGGTCCTCCCGAACGATCTTGCCTCGAATGCCCGGTCGTTTAGCCAATCTCAGGCCGGCTCGGACTGCCGGGCTAGATCCTTCGGAGTACCTCAGGATGACGTCATTCGCATTTCTCGCTCGGCAGCGGGTGTTGTTCGAGCAGGGCGACGACGCCCAGGATCAGCAGCGTCTGGCAGAAGATGAGAATCGCCGCGATCGGCGAGTCGACGTGGGGCAGGACGATCGCCGCGACGCTCGTGGCGGCGGTGATCAGGTAGATGCAGAGGACGGCCGTGCGCCGGCTCATGCCGCGGGCGACCAGACGGTGGCTGAAGTGGTTCGTGTCGCCGACGAACGGGCTCTTGCCCCGGCTGATGCGGATGACGCTGACGATGATCAAATCGTACAGCGGCACCGCCAGCACGATCACCGGCGCCAGCACCGCGTACCACCCCGCCCCCCACGACTGGCCGGGCGGGAGGAAGGTCGTCCGCACGGTCAGCACGCCCAGGAGCAGCCCGATCAGCAAACTCCCGCTGTCGCCCATGAAGATCTTGGCCGGCGGGAAGTTGAACCAGAGGAAGCCCAGGAGTGACCCGATCAGCATCGCGAGCATCGCGGCGACGAAGTACTGGCCGATCGACAGCGCGGTGACGAGGAACGCGACCGACGCGACGGTCGCGATGCCGGCGGACAGCCCGTCCATGTTGTCGAGGAAGTTGAACGCGTTGGTGATCGCGGCGATCCACAGGACGGTCACGACGATCGACAGGACCGGGCCCAGGGCGGTCAGTGCGCGCAATTCGGTGAAGACGACCAGCGCCGTCGTCACGCCGAGCTGGACGAAGAGCTTGGCGTAGGGGCCGAGCGCCCTGCGGTCGTCGACCAGCCCGAGCGCGTGCATTGCGAGCATCGCCAGGAGGATGCCGACCGCGAGCCCGGCCTTGCTGCGGATGCCGCCGATGTACGGGGCGAGGTCGCCCCCGCCGGACACGAGCCACGCCCCGATCGTGACGGCCAGCAGCGGCAGGAACACGCCGAGGAAGATGCCGACGCCCCCGCCCAGCGGCTTGGGATTCGCGTGAATCTTCCGGTGCCCCGGCTTGTCGACGAACCCGATCCGTGGCGAGAGGCGGATCATGGCGAACGTGACGGCCCACGAGATGACGAACGCGCACACGCCGAGGCCGAGGATCGCGGGAATCATGCGGGTGGGCGGAGGATACTCGATCGGGCGCGGGGATGCGAAGGCGAATCAACGCCCGCGCAATTCGACGCGGCGGATCTTCCCACTCACGGTCTTCGGCAACTCCGCGACGAACTCGATCTCTCGCGGGTACTTGTACGGCGCGGTCGTCCGCTTGCAGTGCGCCTGGAGCTCGGCTGCCAGGTCGTTCAGGCGCGCGGCGTCGGTCAAGAAGTGTGCGAGGTCCTTACTCAGCACCACGAACGCCTTGACGATCTGCCCCCGCACCTCGTCCGGTTTGCCCACCACCGCCGCCTCGACGACCGACGGGTGTTCGACCAGCGCGCTCTCGACCTCGAACGGGCCGATGCGGTAGCCGGACGATTTGATCACGTCGTCGGCCCGCCCGACGAACCAGAGCCAGCCGTCCTCGTCGCGGCGGGCGACGTCGCCGGTCAGGTAGTAGTCGCCGACGAAACGCGCCGCATTTTCGCCGGGATTGAGCCAGTATTCCCGGAACAAGCCGAGCGGGCGGTTCGGCTTGACGCGCACGGCGAGTTGGCCGTCGCGCCCGGCGGGGAGTTCGCGGTTGTCGGCGTCGAGGATCGCCAGGTCAAACCCGGGCATCGGTTTGCCCATCGAGCCCGGACGGATCTCGCCGCCCGTCATGCTCGGAGATGCGCCGCACATGCAGACGGACTCGGTCTGGCCGTACCCTTCGAAGATCGGCAGGGCCGTCGCCGATTGCCAGAGCGAGATCACTTCGGGGTTCAGCGGCTCGCCCGCCGAGACGCACCGGCGGAGGTGCGGGAACTTTCGGCGCGACAGATCTTCGCGCACGATCAGCCGGAGCGCCGTCGGCGGTGCGCACCAGACGTGGATCGGGTAGGTGGCGAGCACGTCGAGCGCGGCCGCGGGGTCGAACTTGCCGCGCGCGTCGACGGTGAAGATGCACGACCCGGTGTGCCACGGGCCGAAGAAGCTGGACCACGCGGCCTTGGCCCAGCCGGTGTCGGAGAGGTTCCAGACGACGTCCCCCGGGCGGGACGACAGCCACTGTTCGCCGGTCAGCTTGTGGCCCAGGCCGTAGGACGCCTGCGTGTGCAGCACCATCTTGGGCATGCCGGTGGTGCCGCTGGTGAAGTAGAGGAAGCCCGGCGAATCGGACGGCGTGTGGGGCGGGTCGAACGCGTCCGACTCGGCGGCGCAGGCGACGTCGAAATCCTTCCACCGGACCGGCGCCGTCCCGCCACCGGTCACCAGGCGGATCCCGGGGGCGTCGAGGTCGGCGTAGCGCGCCGCGCCCTCGGCATCGGTCAGGAGCGCCTTGGCCGATGCGGCCTGTACGCGATAGGCGACGTCCTTCGGCGTCAGCAGGGGGGTGCCGGGGATCGGCACGGCGCCCAGGCGGATCAGGCCGAGCATCGCCGTCCACCACTGCGGGATGCGCGGGAGGATCACGAGCACGCGGTCGCCGGGCGCGATGCCGGCGGTCGCGAACGCGGCGGCGGCGCGGCGCGCTTCGCCGGCGATCTGGGCGAACGTGAACTTGCGCTCGGGCGCGGCACCCTTTGACGGGTCCGCGATCCACCAGAGCGCGGTCGCGTCAGGCGTGCGCTTCGCCCAGCCCTCGACCACGTCGCGCGCGAAGTTGAACAGCGCGGGAGCCTGCATGCGTTGTCCTCCGGTTGCCACACGCGATTGTAACTCGGAATTGTTGTGCCCGGCTGCGCCAAATGGCGGTACGATCAATCACGATATGGACACGAGCCTTGCCGAGCGGGTGGCGGCGTACGCGACGGGGCTGCGATTCGAGCGGCTCAGCGCCGCGGCGGTGCACGAGGTGAAGCGGCGGGTGCTCGACTCGATCGGGTGCGCGTTCGGAGCGTTCAACGCCGAGCCATGTGTCGTGGCGCGGAAGGTCGCCAGCCAACTGTCGGCCGGGCCCGGCGCCGGGGCGACGCTCTGGGGCACGGCCCACCGCGCCCCGCTCGACTGGGCCGCGTTCGCCAACGGGGCGCTGGTCCGCTACCTCGATTACAACGACACGTACCTGTCGAAAGAGCCCGCCCACCCGTCCGACAACATCCCCGCGGCGTTCGCGGCGGCCGAGGCAGCCGGAAAGTCCGGCCGGGACGTGATCGCCGCGATCGTCGCCGCGTACGAAGTCCAGTGCCGCTTCTGCGACGCCGCCAGCCTCCGCTCGATCGGGTTCGATCACGTGACGTACGGTTGCTTCTCGTCGGCGACGGCGGCGGGCATGTTGATGGGGCTAGGCGCGAGCGAACTTCGACACGCGCTGGGGATCGCGGGCGTGGCGTCGGCGGCCCTCCGACAGACGCGCGTTGGAGAGCTTTCGCACTGGAAGGGGTGCGCGTTCGCCAACGCCGCGCGGCACGGCGTGTTCGCGGCGACGCTTGCCAAGTCCGGCATGACCGGCCCGCATCCGATTTTCGAAGGCGAGAAAGGGTTCGAGAAGCTCGTGAGTCAGCGGCCGATCGTGGTCGAAGGACCGTTCGCCCGGGCGGTGCCGGCGGATCGGGAAACGGCCGAATCGCAGCGAGAAATGATCCTCGGCACGAGCATCAAGTGCTGGCCGGTCGAGTACCACGCGCAAAGCGCGGTCGAGGCATCGCTGGCGATCCGGGGGGAAATCCTCTCGCACGATGCGGGCGGGTCCGTCGCCGAGCGGATCCGTAGCGTGCTGGTGGAGAGTCACGACGCGGCCGTCGACATCATCGGGAGTGAGCCGGAGAAGTGGCGGCCGACGAGCAGGGAGACGGCGGACCACAGCCTGCCCTACATCGTCGGGGCCGCGCTGGCGGACGGCAGGATGACGCCGGCGTCGTTTGACGAGGCGCGGTTCACGAACGCGGACCTGCTGGAGCTCGTGGGCCGGGTCGGCATTCGCCGGCACGCGGAGCTCAGTGCGATGTACCCGCAGGCCGTCGGGAACATCGTCACCGTCACGCTCGCCGACGGGCGGACGGTCTCGCGGCGCGTGGACTACCCGATGGGCCACGCGAAGAATCCGATGTCGGATGCCGCGGTCGAACAGAAGTTCCACGCGATGGCGAACGCCGTAATCGGCGTAGAGCGCGCCCGCGAGTTGGCGAAGGTAGTTTGGCGGTTAGAGGAACTGGCGGACGTGCGGGAATTCATCGAGGCGATGCGAGTGCCAGTGTGAGCGCGACCGAGCGCCCACCGTCATCCTGAGCGCAGCGAAGGATCTAGCCCCGAACGTTGCGCGGTGTTCCTTTGCGCGGGTCGCGGTCAACGCAATTCACCAACGTCGTATGGGCCGTGCCGTGCGAGGCAAGATCCTTCGGAGTACCTCAGGATGACGGTCTCACGTTCATCGCAAACACCCGGCGCCGCGTTCCGGCGGCTCGTCGCGCGCCAGTGCGTGGCGATGCCGGGCGCGTACAACGCGCTGACCGCCCGGCAGATCGCCGCCGCGGGATTCAAGGCGGTGTACGTCAGCGGCGCGGGGCTGGCGAACGCGACGGCCGGCGTACCGGACATCGGGCTGCTCTCTCGCGAAGAGGTCGCGCAACTGGCGGGGTACGTGGCGGCGGCCGTGCCCGTCCCAGTGATTGCCGACGCGGATACGGGGTTCGACGACGTGGCCAAGACCGTGCGGTCGTTCGAGGCCGCGGGATTGGCTGGGCTGCACGTCGAAGATCAGGTATTCCCCAAGCGCTGTGGCCACTTGGCGGGGAAAGAGGTCGTGTCCGAGCGCGAGATGGCCCGAAAGATCCGCACGGCGGTGAAGGTCCGGCGTGATCCGGAGTTCGTGATCATCGCGCGGACCGACGCGCGGGCGGTGGAGGGGTTCGACGGCGCGGTCGAGCGGGCGAAGGCCTACCTGGCGGCCGGCGCGGACGCGATCTTTCCCGAAGCGCTGGAGACGGCCGACGAGTTCATGGCGTTTGCGAAGGCTATCGGCGCCCCGCGCGTGAAGCTGATGGCGAACATGACCGAGTTCGGGCGCGGGCCGCTGCTGTCGGTCTCGGAGCTGTCGAAGATGGGATACCGGATGGTCATCTTCCCGCAGACGGCGCTGCGCGCGGGGCAGAAGGCGCAGGCGGACTGCCTCGCGGAGCTGGCGAAGACGGGGTCGCAGAAGAAGTGGCTCGGGAAGATGCAGACGCGGGCGGAGCTGTACGAATTGTTGGAGTACGAGCCGTCGAAGGAGTGGGAATTGGCCGCGATGACGCAACGGCGCAATGGAAGAGAGAAGCCAAAACAGGTTTGATCATTTCTTCTTTGCGCCTTTGCGTCTTTGCGGCCAATTCGACTCTCTCGAAAAGCACGTTTACCGACGAGGTGCCTCATGGTGTCGAAGGTGACGACGGCGGCGGGCGTGGAGTATTCGCCGGGGCTCGAGGGCGTGGTCGCCGGCGAAACGGCGATCTGCGAGGTGACGGCGGCGGGCACGCTGGTCTACCGCGGGTACGACATCCACCGGTTGGCGACGACGGCGCCGTTCGAGGATGTCGCCGCGCTGCTGATCGAGGGGGCTTTGCCGGATGCACCGGGGCGCGACCGCGTGCGAACGGCGCTGGCCGAAGCCGGCGCAGGGTTGCCCGGCGCGATCCGGGTCGCGCTGCCGCTGATGCCGCCGGGGGCGCACCCGATGGACGTGCTGCGGACGGGCGTGTCGATGCTCGCGGCGTTCGACCCGGACTTGGACGACCCCTCGCACGCGGCGAACGTGCGGAAGGCCCTGCGGCTGGTGGGGTACGGGCCGGCCCTGCTGGAGGTGGTCGGGAGCGCCGACGGTGTCCCGGGATCCGGGAAGGGCGAGTCTTTCGCGGCGCGACTGCTCCGCGCGATCACCGGGTCGGTGCCGGCGGACTGGGCGGTGCGGGCGATGGACGTCGTGCTGGCGCTTTATGCCGAGCACGAGTTCAACGCCGGCACGTTCGCGGCGCGGGTGACGGCGTCGACGATGTCGGACATGTACTCGGCCGTCGTGTCGGCGATCGGGACGCTCAAGGGCCCGCTGCACGGCGGGGCGAACGAGAAGGCGATGGACGTCCTGCGGGAAGTCGGCTCGGCCGACAAGGCGGACGCGTGGGTGGCGGCCGCGCTGGCGCGCAAGGCGAAGATCATGGGGTTCGGGCACCGGGTCTACCGGACGGGCGACAGCCGGGTGCCGATCATGCGCCACGTGGCGCGGGAACTTGGCACGCGGACGAATCAGCCGCAATGGGCCGAGATCTGCGAGGCGCTGGAGGCGGCCGTCGCGCGCGAGAAGGGTCTGTGCGCGAACGTGGACCTGTACGCGGCGCCGGTGCTGCACATGCTGGGCGTGCCGGCGACGATGAATACGCCGGTATTCGCGTGCGCACGGATGGCGGGGTGGTGTGCGCACGTGATCGAGCAGCACGACGGGAACCGGTTGATCCGGCCGCGGTCCGTTTATGTCGGGCCAGTGCGCGAGGCGCGGGTGTAGGGAAAGGGCGAGGCTCCGTCCAACGAAAGACACGGGTGAAGCTGGGCTTCACCCGTGTCGGTTTGAGATCAACGCGATTTCCAAAAGCGGTGGGCAGTGCCCACCCTACTTGTTCGTCAGCACCGCTTCCGCGTGCCGGGCGAGGTAGCCGCGCAGGTCCTTCGTGTAGGCGGTGAGGATCTTCTTGCCCAGGCCGTCCTTGTCGCCGACGCGGTAGAGGGCGCGGGCGAGGGAGACCTCGCCGACGGACTTGGCGCGGCCGGTCGTGTCGTTCTGGTTGTTGCCCGAGAGCTTGTAGGCCTCGTCGACGTTGTAGGTCGTGTGACCGGCGACGCCGGGCTTGGCGAGCACGGCGGCGAGCGGGCCGGCGGCGCCGGGGTCGCCGACGAGCTCGCACGCGAGCGCCACGGCCCGGTGGTGGCTGAACGCGTGGCTCGCGTCGAGCAGTTCCATCTTCTTGAAGACCGCGGGCAGGATCCGCTTGTCGCGCGTCCGGCCGGCGCACACGATCAGCTCGTCCAGCTCGGACAGGGCGGCGCCGAACTGGCCCATCCCCTGGTACTTCCAGCCGGCGTCCCACTTGTCGAACTTGTCGATCGCGGCGATCAGCACGTCGACGCCGGCCGGGTCACCGAAGACCCCGAGGATCTTGGCGTACCCGAGCTTGACCTTCGGGTCGGTCGCCTCGGCGAACGCCTTCTTCAGCAGCGGCATCGCCTTCTCTTTGTGCGTGAAGATGACGGCCGCGCCCTTCCCGTCCTTCAGCTCGGCGACGGCCTTGGCGATCTGGTCGTCCGGCAGCGGGTAGGAGTCCTTGGTCACGAACGGCCGGGGCAGGATCTCCATCTCGCCGAACTGTTCCTGCAGCGGCTTGAGGTCGACCTCGCGGAGCGGCTTGTTCTGCTTGATCGCGGTCGCCGCGATCTGGGCGGCGACGTAGCCCTGGTTCTGGATGTCGGGCTGCATGCGGAGCAGCGGCATGACGTCGCGATGGGCCGAGACGCCCAGGCCGATGACGAGGATGCCGTCGAGCCCCCTGGGCAGCAGGCAGCGGTACGGGACGTTGACGCGCACCGACTTCTTCTGCGGGTGCTCGATCATCAGGTACGGGTCGACGGTGAACCCGTGCGTGTCGAAGTTCGACTGGGCCACGTGGATCACGTCGGGGTACGTGCGCCCGTTGATCGCGTCGGGCAGGGTCATGGTGAACTCGCCGACGATGCGGTGCCGCTCGCGGGTGTCGAGGAGCTGGCCGAGGTCGAACGCGTCGGCATACTTGCGCTTGGCGAACGTCATCACGTGCCACACGTCCATCATGTCCGACTCGTCGACGATGGTGAAGTCGGTGTTGGTGTACTGGCGGCCGAGGTGGAGCGGCGGGAGGCCGGTGCCCTGGAACGCCGGCTCGTCGGGGTCCATGAAGACGGTTTCGGCGCCGGCGGCGCGGGCGACGTCGGAGTTGCCGGTGGCGTCGATGACCACCTTGGCGAGCACCACGCCGCGCTTCTCCGGGGTGGTGACGATGACGCCGATGACCTTGCCGTTCTCGACGACGGCCCCGCCCCCGATGCACCCGGTCCAGATGTCGCCGCCCGCCTTGCGGACCTCGCTGCGCCACCACTCGGCCTTGTCGATCGGGTCCCACGACTGCAGGCCCGGGACCTCGGCGGTGAATCCGCCCTTGTACCCGTGGTAATAGGTGGAGACGCGGCCGGCGGTGCCGACGCCGCCCAGGCCCTTGAGGTACTCGATGACGAGCGTCTTGACCTTGGCCCGACCGCCGGAGATGCCGGCGGGCGCGCCGCCGGTGCCGGCGCCGACGACGACGATGTCGTACTCGCCGATGACGGGCAGCCCGCGGACGGGCGAGGCGACAGCCTGCTCACGGGCGCTGGCCAGCGGGCGGACGCCGCCCAGGTTCTCGCCGACGGTCAGTCCGGGGCGCGCGCCCTCGGCCGAGGGGACGCCGGCGACTTTCACCTCGCCCGGCGCGGGGGCGGGGATCGCCTTGGCCTGCTCGGCGGCGGCGACGCCCACGCGCTCGCCCAGGGCCATCAGGTTGGTCGGGCGGACGAGCTGGGCGGCGGCCTCGCGGCTCACGTCGGCCGCGCCACCTAGCACCCACATGCGGTCGATGCCCAACGGCTTCAGCGCGGCGAGGTCGACCTTGTCGGCCCCGGCCCACGCGCCCTCGGCATGCTTGCCGCTCTTGATCGGGTCGGGCGGAATTTGGAACATCTCGTCCGTCAGGTACATGACCTTCGCCGACGCGACCGCGTCACGCGCGGCCTGCTCGGCGCGGGCGAACGACGCGAACGACCCATCGTTCATCGTGACCTTGACCGTGTGCTCGATCAGCTCGGCCGACGTGACCGCGGGCGCGCCGCCCTTGGCCGCCGTCTTCGGGCTGCTGGCGACCGGGTACGAGAGGCCGGTCGGCTTCGACGTGACCGAGTCGGTGTTCTTGACCTCGCCGCCGACGGTGGTGAACGAGAACTCGACCGTGCCGGCGGGGTAGGGCTCGGCGGTCGCGCCGGCGATGCGGGCGGTCTGGGCGCGGTCGGTCGCGTCGATGATGGTCTTGCCGAGGATGACCTGTCGCCCGGCGCGGTTTGCGATCACCACGCCGGTGATATTGCCCTTGTCGTCGCGCACGACGTCCGACACGATCGACGAGTAAAGGAACGTGACCTTGTTGTCGAGCAGGGCCTGGTCGAGCGACGCCTTGACCTGCATCGGGCGGAACGGGCCGACGCGCTTGTCCTTGTCCTGCGGGGCGGCGGGGGTCTTCGGCTCGTCCGTCTTGGCGACGGGCGGGGCGGCCTGGGCGCCCTTGATCGAGAACGCGAGTTCGCCGAGCAGGAGGCGCTCGGAGCCCTCGGCGCGCTTGACGTGCAGGCGGACGAACCGAGCCTTGGCGTCGAGCGGGATCGTGATCACGTAGCGGTCGTTGGACCCCGGGGCGGCCTTCACGGCTTCGCCGGCGGGCTTCCACTCGCGCTTGTCGTTGCTCACCTCGGCGGTAACGGTGGCGACGCCGAAGTCGGCGTCCTTGTGGAACAGGAAGAGGCGGGCGTTCTTCAGCTCCGTGACGGCCCGGCAGTCGACGGTGAGCGTGACGTCGCCGTCGTACTGCACCGAGTCCTTGGCCGCGTCGCCGAGCACGCCATCCGACAGTCTGGACGGCGTGGCGGTATCCTTGTGCTTCGCGGACGACGGGATGCTCGTCTCGTAGCGGAACTGGACGGCGGACGGCTCGAAGGTGACGCCGCCCGTGTTGCCGGCGCCCGGGCCGCCGCCGATCTTCTCGACGCGGAAGACGGCCTTGGCGAGCTCGGTGGTCGGGATCTCGCCGGGCTCGAGCCAGAGGCGCATCGGGCCGGCGACGTCCTCGCCCAGGTACGGCCGGGGCGCGACCAGGAACACGCGCGCGCCCGACTTGGACGCGGCGACCGCGGCGGCGACGGCGCCGGTGCTCCCGCCGACGATGATCACGTCCGCCTGCCCGGCGACCGGGACGCTGCGGGTGGACTCGACGATCGCCGGCCCCTGCTGGGCGCGGGCGACGGAATTCGATAGGGCGAGCAGGGTGGCGCAAACCACGCCCGCGGCGCGGCGGAAGGTCAACTTCATGGGGCTCCTCGGCAACGGTGAGACACGCCACACCCGGACGGTGCGTGGCTGGGTCGGAGAGTATACGTGGTTACCCGATGGGAGGGGAGGGCGTTGAGCATCGTATCGCGGGCGTCTCGCTCGCGTTCGCAAACTAGCAGCGCCCGATGGTTGTCTGTCTGACACGCGGGCGAGACGTCCGCGATACGATGCTTACGGCGTGACGCCCGGAATCGGCTCATCCTTGCCGATCGGCTGGCCCTGCCAGTACGGCACACCCTCCCTCACCTCGATCAGCCGCGTCTTACTCCCCGCCATCGGCTTGACGTCGGTGGGCAGCCACTTGGCGTGTTCGGCGACGACGCTCGCGTAACGAGCGTCGCCCGCGAGGTTCGTCCACTCGTTCGGGTCGGCCTTCAGATCGTACAACTCGCGCGAGCCGTCGGCGTACTGGATGAACCGCCAGTCACGGCTGCGGACGGCGTGGTTGCCCGGGCCCTGAGTGGTAATCGCGGGGCGCGGGCTGGGCTTGGCGGGGTCGACGAGTTGAGCGCGCAGCGATCGGCCGTCGAGTTTGTTCTGAATCGCCAGGCCGGTGAGATCGGCGAGCGTGGGATAAACGTCGAGCAACTCGGCGGGCTCGGCGCAGCGCCCGCCCACCTTCGACACGCCGGGCGCGACGACGACCAGCGGCACGCGCGTCGACCGCTCCCACAGCGTGTTCTTCCCCGTCACGCCCTTCTCGCCCAGGTGATACCCGTGGTCGGAGAAGAGCACGATGACCGTGTTCCCCGCGAGGCCGGCGTCGTCGATGGCCTTCACGACCCGCCCGATCTGCTCGTCCACGAAGCTGACGCACGCGAGATACGCGCGCACGAACTTCCGCAGTTCCCCGGCCTGCTCCATCCACGCCGTCCGCGGCTCGGGAAGTTTCCAGTGCGTGTACCAGCTGAACCGCGGCGTGTCCGCGCGATCGTCCGCCTTGATCGGCGGAAGCCGAACCTCGCCTTCGGGGTACATATCAAACCACTTCCGCGGCGCGAAGCACGGCACGTGCGGCCGACGGAACCCGACGCTCAGGAAGAACGGCTTGTCCTTCGGCATCGACTTGAGCCGGTCGGCCGCCCAGGTCGCGACCTTGTAGTCGCCGAGCTCTTCGTCCCGCTCGGGGAACACGCCCCAGTCCATCAATTTGATCGCGTCCGGCGTGGTCACGAACTTCTTCGGCGGGATCGGCCCGTGACTCTCGTGCGGGCCCCACACCGAGAACTCGGTCCCGTCGACGCGACCCTCCTTAGGCGGGTACGCGTCGTGGAAGATCTTCCCGGTCGCCAGCGTCGTGTACCCGCCACGCGCGAAGTGCTGGGGCAGCGTCACCCAGTCCTTGTACTTCGGATCGGTGCGGAACCACGGGTCGAGCGCGTAGACGCCCGTGGTCGACGGGCGCAGGCCGGTGAGGAGGCTCGTGCGGGATGAGTTGCACAGCGGCGCCTGGCAATGCGCGTTGGTGAACGCGACGCCGCGGGCGGCCAGCGCGTCCATGTGGGGCGTCTTCGCCTGAGGGTGCCCGCCGAGGAAGCCCTCGAAGTCGTTGAGGTCGTCGATGGCGATGAGCACGATATTGGGCGGGGCGGCAAGGGCGAGCGGCGCGAGCAGCGCGAGTGCGAGGAAGGGGAGGAGGCGCGGCATGGTTGGGACCTGTAACCGCACCGGCGCCGCACGACAAGCATGCAGACGGCGCGTCGGGTGCCACGGCCACGCGCCTGATCGCCCTCGCAGACCGATGACGGTGGTCGCGTGGCCGTGCCGTTAGGCGCGCCACACGGCCACGCGATAACGTTCCGTCTACTTCGAGGTCGATTGGGCGCGTGGCCGTGCCACCCACCGGGTCGCAGCCCGCGGGCCATCAGGTGCCCAACCTGTCAACGGACAAAGTGCGACGTCACCAAACGCCTCGAAAATTCCGGGATCGCCAGTGGGCCGGACACCAGCCCCGTGCATACGATTCCACGAGGCGAAAACGTATGCCTTGGACGAATCTCACAGACGTCCGCT
>DATHXE010000100.1:0-2508 GCA_035459845.1 Tepidisphaeraceae bacterium
TCGCCCGCCCCCGCGGCGTAGCTCAAATGACGATTCGCGTCCCTCATGCCAACCTCCGCGCGAGTCGAAGGAACCGACGGGGTGACGATAACACGCGACGTGGTGCGGCGTCAGCAGGAAAAGCAGGCTCGTCGACGAATCACGGCTGTTTTGCCAACGTCGAGCGGGTCTTGTCGCGCCGCCCAGATCCTTCGCTGCGCTCAGGATGACGGATGGCGCGACTCTAGGGGCAATCGGCAATTGGCAATCGGCAATCGAACCACTGACCCCTCACATTCCCCCTCCCTCCGGCGCCTCATCCGTGTCTACAATTTGGGTACATACGCGGAGGTGCGATGGCGGACCTGTCCTCGCTCAAGGGCGTCTCGGAATCGGACCGCAGGATGATCGCCGACGCCGAGGCCATGCTCGGCCCGGAGCCGTCGGCGATGGGGTTCGCGAAGAACCTCTTCTGGGGGCGGCTGCGTTCGGAGCTGCTCTTCCCATATCCGTCGGCCGATCCGGACGAGACGGCCCGGTGCGACGCGCTGCTCGCCAAGCTCGACGAGTACCTCCAGAACGAGCACCCCGCGATCCAGGTCGACCAGGAGCAGCGCATCCCGCGGTGGTGCGTCGACCGGCTGTTCGAGATCGGCGTGATGGGGATGATCATCCCGCGCGAGTTCGGCGGGGGCGGGTTCGGCGTGACGTCGTACAACCGGGCGCTCGAGCGGATCGGGCGGACGTGCGGGTCGACGGCGGTCATGGTGTCGGCCCACCAGTCGATCGGGTGCAAGGCGATCGTGCTGTTCGGCACCGAGGAGCAGAAGCGCCGATGGCTGCCCATGCTCGCAACCAAGTCCCTGTCGGCGTTCTGCCTGTCCGAGCCGAACGTCGGTTGCGATGCGGGGGGGCAGCAGACACGGTGCACTGTCGCGCCCGACGGGCAACACTTCATCTTGAACGGCGAAAAGAAGTGGGCGACGTCCGGGGCACTGTCGGACGTGTTCACCGTCATGTGCAAGCAGGCCGTTACGGACCCGAAGACGGGCAAGACGACCGACCGCGTGACGGCGCTGGTCTGCACGCCGGACATGGGCGGGATCGACATTTTCCAGAAGAACCGGAGCAAGTGCGGGATCCGCGGGACCTGGCAGGCGCGGATTCGGTTCAAAGACGTGCGCGTGCCGCGCGCGAACCTGCTCGGTCAGGAGGGGCGCGGGCTGAACGTCGCGCTGACGTGCCTGAACTACGGGCGGTGCACGCTGTCGGCCGGGATGCTCGGCGGGGCGAAGGCCGCGTTCGAGCAGGCGGTGAAGTGGGCGCAGACGCGCTACCAGTTCGAGCGCCCGCTGGCGGACTTCGAGCTGGTCAAGCAGATGATCGCGCGAATGGCAGCCCGCTGCCGGGCGATGGAAGCGATGCTCTACGCGACGACGGCCATGCTCGACCGCCACGACGACGACATCATGGTCGAGACGGCGATCTGCAAGGTGTTCTGTTCCGAGCAGGGGTGGAACGTCGTCAACGACGCGGTGCAGATCATGGGCGGCGAAGGGTACATGACGGAAAACGTCGTCGAGCGCATCCTGCGCGATTCGCGGATCAACCTGATCGTCGAGGGGGCGAACGAGGTGATGCGGTCGTTCATCTTCGCGTACGGCGGGAAGCAACTGGCCGAGCGACTGCTCGGGATCCGCCAGGCCGTGGCGTGGGATCATCACGACTCGGTCGGCCATAACCTGGGGCGGATCTTCCGCACGCTCAAGACGCCGGGTTTCTTCGGCGCGGCGGCGTCGGTCGGGGCGGAAGTGTTCCTGGGCGTGCGGCGACACGTGCCCGATGCGCCGGACGTCCACCCGAGCCTCGAGGCCCACGCGCACGCGCTCGCCCATGCGGTGCGCGAGCACTCGCACGCGTTCATCAAGGCGAGCCGGCATTACGAGGAGGCGATCGTCACCCGCCAGGCCGTACAGGCGCGGCTGGCGGACAGCGCGATCTACCTGCACGCGTGGGCGTGCGTGCTGTCGCGCCTCGACGCGGATTTTCGCGCCGGCCGGAGCGGCCCGGCGTTCGAACAGGGCCGGGCGGCGTCGCTCTACTTCATGGACACGGCCAGGCGGCAGGTGCGCGAGTCGCTGGATGCGCTGTTCCACCACGACGACGCCGCGATGCTCGCCGCCGCCGACGCGACGCTGGCGCACTTCGCCACGCTGCCGAATGATCAATTTGCGATCCACGAGGCGTCGCCAAACGCGCGCGGGACCGGCCGGCCCGTCGACACCGCCCACATCCCGCAGTTCCGCGGAGACCAGCACAGCGGCAGCGGCGCGAATGGGAACGGGGCGCACGAGCGTGGCGTGGGCTTCCAGCCCGCGAGTCAGTCGTCTTCCAATCCTGCCGATGACGAGATCCTCCCGGAGCTGACGACCCGGCTGCAACTGTGACGGCGTGCGAGAATGACGGGGCGAAGTCGCGAGCGGCGGAGGAATGGGCTTGAAGCGCACTCGGAGCAAACCTCAAAGCAAG
>DATHXE010000101.1:0-13799 GCA_035459845.1 Tepidisphaeraceae bacterium
GCGGTCGCGAACGCGTTCCACATCATGTGGTATCAATCGAAGGAGCGGTCGGCGGACCGAACCTACTTCGGGTATCCGATCGATCAGAACCCGGCCGACACCTGGCTGTACCAAGAGATTCTGGTGGCGGAGCGCCCGGCGTTCGTCTTGCAGACCGGGGTCAAGGACGGGGGGTCGATCCTCTACTTCGCGCACCTCCTTGACCTGATGAAGGCCCCGCCCGAGGCCGTTGTGGTCGGCGTCGACCTGATCCTGACTCCGACCGCGAAGACGCTCGACCACCCGCGCATTCGTCTGGTCGAAGGCAGTTCGACCGACTCCGCGACGGTCGCCGCCGTGGAGCGCCTGCTCCCGGCGCCGCAGGGGTTTGTCTCCCTCGATTCTGCCCACGAGCGGGATCACGTCCTCCGAGAACTCGACCTGTACCACCGCTTTTGCGCGGTCGGTCGCCACCTGGTCGTCGAGGACACCGACGTCAACGGACACCCCGTGTATCGGAATCACGGGCCGGGCCCGTACGAGGCCGTGCGCGAGTTCCTGGCGCGCCATCCGGAATTCGAACAGGACGACGCCTGGAAGCGGGACCTCGTCTCGTGCCACCATGCCGGGTGGCTACGGCGCGTGGGCTGAGGCCGAAGAGTTTGCGAGGTTCTGATGTCAGTTCCCACCTTTCACATTTGCACGCTCGTGACCAAGCCGGAGGTATATGGGGCTATGAAAGACTCCATGACGGCGGCGGGATTCGATGAGGGCAGGTGCCGGTACACCGTCTTCGATAACAGTTCCTCGAACTCCCGCGAACCGTACGGGGCGATCAATGACGCCCTCGCACGAACGGTCGAGCCGTACTTGATCTTCTGTCATCAGGACTTGGTTTTCGGTCCTGACGCCACGTTCGAGCGACTCGTGCGCGTGCTGACCGAACTGGATGACGTCGACCCCGCCTGGGCGGTGGCCGGGAATGCCGGGGGCACGCGCACGCTACAATTGGCGATGCGGATCACGGACGGCAGTGCCGTGTGGCGCGTCGGGCGCGTGCCGCGGCGGGTCCAATCCCTGGACGAGAACCTGCTCATCATCAAGGCGTCGAGCGGAATCGGGTGCTCCGGCGATTTGAGTGGATTCCATCTGTATGGCACGGACATCTGCCTGAACGCGGAGGAGCGGGGCCGCCGCTGCTACGTCATCGACTTTCACATCCACCACCTCAGCACGGGACGCACGTGTACTCCGGAGGAGTTCGAAGCCGTGCGCGTCCGGTTCGAACTACGGTGGGGGCCGCGGCGGCTCTGCCAGTTCGTCAAGACGTGCTGCACCACCCTGTTCCTCAGCCGCTCCGGCGCGCTCAGGCGATGCTTTGGTGGACCGAAGATGCGGCGTGCGACGGTTCGATATCCGCGGGCCTTCGGCGTGTTGGGCATACTCGTAGGCATATTCGACAGGCGGACGACCGATGGGCATTGAGTTGAACGACGTGCGGTTCCTCCTGGATGCGCACCGGAGCGGGGTCGATTTCCGGAACACGCTCACGATCGGCCGGCAGAACCTGTCGGTGGAGGACGTGTACCTGGACCACCTGCTCCGAAATTACGCCGGCCTGCCGTTTCGCGCCGCCCATGGCCGATTTGCCGAGCCCCTGTTCGAATACTTGGGCGCCCACGACGTGTCGTCGATCGACGCCTCCGAGTATGAGGGCGCGACGATCATCCAGGACCTGAACGAGCCGATCGCGGAAACGCTCTGCAACCGGTTCAGCGTCGTGTACGAGGCGGGAACCCTGGAGCACGTGTTCAATTTTCCCGTGGCGATGAGGAATTGCATGCGAATGGTGGCCGTCGGCGGTCACCTGCTGATTCACACGCCGGCGAACAATTATTTCGGCCACGGGTTCTACCAGTTCAGTCCCGAGCTCTTCTACCGCGTGTTGCGCCCGGAGAACGGGTTCGAGATCGAGCGAATGATCGCCCTGGAGTACTCGATCGAGGACCCGTTCCGGACGCGCTGGTACGAGGTGGCCGATCCGGCGGCGGTCCGCGGCCGGGTGGAACTGATCAACGGAACGTTGGTATTGCTGCTGGTCCGGGCGAAACGGGTGAGCGGGGCCGATCCGCTCATGCGGACGCCGCAGCAGAGCGATTACGCCGAGGCGTGGAAGTCGGGAGATCCCGCGGGGCCCGAGGCGGGGCTGGCCGGCGCCGGCCGCGGGTCGTTCGCCCGTCGCACGAAGGATTGGGTAAAAGCCCGCGTTTCGCCTTCGTTGGCGTTTACGGTTAAACGTGCGAAATCCCAGTTTCGATCAATGTTGTCCCTTTCCGGGTGGGCCCGGAAGGTGAAGCGCCAACGATCGTTCACGAACCCGGCGTACTTCAAGCCCATCCCGCCGCCCTGAGTCGATGGCGCTTCGAACAGACAATATCGGGTTGCTCTTCATCAACGGCACCCACGAGACCTTCACCCCCACCCACAGCGGGGCCCTGGCCACCGTCATCTGGGAATCCTGCCGGGTCGGGCGGGCGCGGGGGCGGAGCCCGCGGGTGATCTCCATCCGCGGGGCGCACGGCCGGCCGTTCGACTGGGACCCCCTCACCCTGATCGACTACCCGTGGCCGCCCGCCAACCGGTGGCTCCGGCTGCCGGCGCGGGTCGGGCGGAAGCTCGGCGGGTACCGGCACCTCGGGCACGCCGCATACTGCCGGCGCGTGGCGCGGGCGATCCGTGCGGGTGGCTTCGAGCGGCTGCCGATGGTCCTGTTCAACGACCCGGAGTTGGCCGTCCACCTGCGCGACCGCTTCCCCGGGGCGTTCATCGCCCACTGGTTCCAGAACAGCCACGATTGCACCGAGCGGTTCCGGCGCCGCTTCGCCACGGCCGTCGACCGGGTGCTCGCGGTCAGCGACTTCACGGGGCGGTGGGTGAGCGAGTTCTACGGCTTCCCTGCGGGGCGGGTGCACACGGTGTACAACGCGACCGACGCCGACCACTTCGCACCGGCCCCGAGCCCGCCGCCGGGCAAGCCCGTGATCAGCTTCGTCGGGCGGACGCACCCGGTGAAGGGCCCGGACCTCCTGCTCGAAGCGGCGCTGCGGCTGACCGAGCACACGCGCGAGTTCGCCGTGCAGATCATCGGGTCGAACTACTTCGAGACGTTCGTGATGGACGACTACCAGGCGAAGCTGCGGGCGCAGGCGGACGCGTTGCGCGCCAGGGGCGTCGAGGTGCGGACGCCGGGCCACGTCGGCCGGGCGGGGCTCCCGGACGAGTTGCGGCGGGCGCACGTCCACGTCGTTCCGGCCCGGTGGGACGAGCCGTTCGGGATGACGTCGCTCGAGGGGATGGCGTGCGGGCTGGCGACGGTCGCTGCGCGGACCGGGGGGACGCCCGAGGTCGTCGGGGACGCGGCCCTGCTGTTCGACCGCGAGGACGTGGACCAGCTGGCTCGACACCTCGGGCGACTGGTGGCCGATGCCGAACTGCGGTCGGAATACGCGCGGCGGGCGCGCGCGCGGGCGGCCCGGTTCACTTGGGCGCAGACGTGGGACGCGCTGACGGCCTCGCTGGGGTGCGGGGTGGCCAGTGTTGAAGCCGCCCCGCGCGCCGCCGGCGATCGCGCCGCCGTTCCGACCGTCGGCGGGGTGGCGGTATGACCGTCGTCCTGATCAACAATTCACAGGAGACGTACACCCCAACCCGGAGCGGCGCGATCGCCACCTGGGTCTGGGAGGTGGGGCGGCGGTTGGGCGGCCTGGGCGCCGAGGCCTTGGTCCTCTCGCGGGCTTGCGAGGCCGCGGCGTACGCGGACGTGGAATCCGCCCTCATCCCCTACCCCGGCGAGCACGCGGGCCGACTCGGGCGGCTCCTCGGGCGACTGGAGCGGAAGTGCTTCGGGTACACCGCGGTCGGCCTGCGATCCTACGCGACGCGGGTGGTCGAGGTGGTCCGGGCGCGGTCGCTCAGCCGGTTCCCGCTGGTGGTGCACAACGACTTGGAACTGGCCGTCCGCCTGCGCCACGCGTTTCCGAACTCGACCGTCGTGCACCATTTTCACAACCAGTCTGCGTGCAAGCCGCGGTTCCTGCGGGAGGTGGTGCCGAGCGGCGTCCGGCTCTCGGCGGTCAGCGACTTCACCGCCCGGTGGGCGGAGCGTCGCCTCGGGTTGTCGTCCGGCTCGGTGACGACCGTTCACAACGGGGTGGACGCGGACCGGTTCACCCCGCGCGCGGGGATCGCAAGGCGGGATCGGGCGGTCATTAACTTCGTCGGCCGCACCGGGATCGAGAAGGGGCCCGACCTGCTGCTCGAAGCGGCTAAGCGATTGGCAGCGCAGGGGGCGCGGTTCGACGTCCAGTTGCTCGGGTCGAACTACTGGCACAAGTTCGAACTGGACGGGTATCAACGGAAACTTCAGACGCTGGCGAGCGAGTTGGAAGACGCCGGCGTCCGCGTTCGGCGCCCGGGACACGTACCCCGCGCCGACCTGCCCGCGGAGATTACCCGGGCGGACATCCACGTCACGCCCTCGCGGTGGGACGAGCCGTTCGGTCTGGTGACGCTCGAGGGCATGGCGTGCGGATTGGCGACGGTCGCTTCCCGGACCGGGGGGACCCCGGAAGTCGTCGGCGACGCGGGCCTGATGTTCGAGCGGGACGACGTCGGCGGCCTCGCCGCGGCCTTGGGCCGTTTGATCGACAACCCCGCCGAACGGGCGGCGCTCGGCCGCTCGGCCCGCCGGCGGGCGGAAACGTTTACCTGGGACGCGACCGCCCGGGGTGTGCTCGCGGTCGCCGGCCTCGAACCGGCCCGTGCGGTCCCAAGCTTCGCACTCGCCCATTGAACGCCGACAACCCTCCGCCTGGCGACCGCCCGATGCACATCTGCCACGTGAACATGCCGATCGAGTATTACTCCCCCGTGAGCGGGGGGGCGGTGGCGACGGTCATCATGAATCAGGCCCGGGAACTCACCGCCCGCGGGCACGACGTGTCGGTCCTGACGATCACGGACGGGAACCCGGTTTATGACATTGGTCGCGTCATTCGCATCGCGGCGCCGCAACGCCACGAGCTTTCCATACCCCAACGGCTGGTCTGCAAGCTAAAGCGGGCGGTGCTGCCGTGGGACTACCCGTACTACGGTTACTACCGGGCGTCTGTCGTCGGCGCGCTCGCGCGGATGCGACCTCGCCCCGATGTGGTCGTCGTGCACAATGACCTCGTGTCCCCGATCCACATGCGCCGGCTGATGCCCGACACGCGCATCGTGGCGCACCTTCACAACGAGCAGAGGACGAGGCAGCCGTCGCTGGAGCGCGCGGTCGCCGCCACCTCCGTATTCACGTGCGTCAGCGACCACGTGCGCCGGTGGACCATCGCGCGTTACGGGATCGCGTCACACCAGGTCGCCACGGTCTACAACGGAATTGACCTCGCCGCTTTCCGACCACCGGCCTGCGAACCGGACCGAGCCGAGGGGTTGAACGTGTTATTCATAGGTCGCCTCAACGCCGACAAGGGCCCGGACCTGCTCGCGGACGCCGTCACCCAACTCAACGCGAGCGGTTGCAAGATCAATCTGACCGTGGCCGGTTCGGTTTGGTGGTACGGGCACGAACGACAACACCGCGACCCGTACTTCCGCGCGCTGATGCCCAAAATCGAAGCGGCGCGCGCGCGCTACCTCGGCCCGGTGAGCCGGACGAACGTGCCGGACCTGCTGCGCGCCCAAGACGTGGTCGTCGTTCCTTCCCGGTGGAGCGAGCCGTTCGGACTCGTCCTGTTGGAAGCGATGGCTTGCGGGCGAGCGGTCATCACTACCCGTCGCGGCGGCATACCCGAGGTGTGCGGCGACGCCGCTGCTTACTTCGATCCGGACCATCCTGGGTCATTACCTGACGCGCTACGGGCCTTCGCGCAAGCTGGCGCCGCCCTGTCGGCGGCTAAGCACGCCTCACGGGCCCGGGCGGACGCGTTCACGTGGGCGGCGAGCGTGGATCAGTTCGAAGCCGCGGTCAGCTCCGTACGGCCCCCAAGGGGCTTTCGGCCCGGCCTCGCCGCCTCGGGCTCGCATAGTTGATCATGATGCACTGCACGACCACGAGTCCCGTCGTAGAGGTGACGCCGGTCGCCATTGCCAGGCCCGCAACCGCCGCGGGCTCAGCCCGGCTCCGCCTAGTCGTGGCTTGGACGATCATTGGACTTGGCATCGCCTTGCGACTCGCCGTCTTCGCCCAGAACCGCGCCCTCTGGCTCGACGAGGCGATGCTCGCGAACAACATCGTCGACCGTGCACCGGCGGCATTGCTCCAACCCCTGGCGGACGACCAGGCCGCGCCGGTCGGCTTCCTCATGCTCGAGAAGGCAGTGATCAGCGTGTTCGGGCCCGGTGAACGGCCGTTGCGCGCCGTCCCGCTCGCGGGCGGGATTCTGTGCCTGCTCTGCCTCATGCTCCTCGTCCGCCGAGTGGCCGACCCCCGCGCCGGTTTGATTGCGCTCGCGCTGGCGGCGGTCTGCGGGCCGCTGATCTACTATGCGTCCGAGGTCAAGCAGTATTCGACGGACGCCGCCTGCGCGGCCTTGCTGCTCGTGATCGGGTGGCCGCTGACCCGCCCCGACGGCCTTGTGTCGACCGCACGCGCGACCGGTCTGGCGTCGGCCGGGGCCGTCGCAGTCTGGATCTCCTACCCGGTCGCCTTCGTCTTAGCCGGCGTCGGGGCCCTCGGCCTCGGGGCGGCACGGGGCGACCGGAAGCGGCAGGGCATGACGATCGCCATCGGTGCTGCCTGGCTGCTCAGTTTCGCCGCGCTCTACGTGGTCTCGCTCCGGCACCTGGTCGGTCACACGGGGCTCCGGGGTTACTGGCAGAACGCCTTCCCGCCGCTGTCGCCCGCCGCCGTCCCGTGGGCGTACCGCACGGCGCTGGGGATCATGCGCAGCCCCGTCGGATTGTCCGCCGCGGCGCTGGCGGTGGTCTGCTGCGTCGTCGGCGGGCGCTCTGTCTGGACCCGCGATCGCAGCGCGTTCGCCCTGCTGGTGGCGCCCGTCGCGTTCGCGTTCCTCGCGGCGCTGTTCCGCCGCTACCCGTTCGAAGGACGGGTCATGCTCTTCGTAGTACCCGCACTCCTGGTCCTGATCGCCCACGGGGTCGGATGGCTGTGGGCGCTCCCGGGCGGGCGCGGGCGGCTCCCGGCGATCGTCGCCCTCGCCCTGCTCGCCTTCTATCCGCTCCGGCTGTCGGCCGCGCTGGTCGGGCGGACGGCGCCGCCGCCCGAAGTGCTCGCCGAAGCCGCCATCCCTCCCCGGGAACAACTCCGCGACGTCCTCGCCCAGGTGCGCGCCCGCGCCCGCGACGGCGACCGGATCCTCGTCTACCCCCTTGCCCGGCCGGCCTTCACGTTCTACACGTCGCGCGACCCGATCCATCCGGGGGCCGTGCCCGCCGCCCTCCGCGTGCCGCGGTCCGCCGCCGACGCGCGCCGCCTGGTTGCGGAGCACGACGGCGCGCGGCGGCTATGGGTCGTCTTCTCCCACGTGCTTAAGGGCCCGAACGCCGTCGACGACGAGTCGCTCACGCTATTGCTGCTCGACGACTTCGCCACCCGTATCGAGGAGGTGCGCTCGGACGGCGCGTCGGCCTACCTCTACGCCTTGCCGGCCCCGTTCGGTGGAGGCGCCCGGTGAACATCGCGCTGCTCGCGAGCCAGTATCACCCGCACGTCGGCGGGGTCGAAGAACTCGTCCGCCAACTCGCGCTCGAGTACCGCCGCCGCGGGCACCACGCGATCGTGTTCGCCAACCGCTGGCCCCGATCGTTGCCCGTCCACGAAGTGATCGACGGGGTGCCCGTCTACCGCCCCGCCTTTCGAACCCCCGACGCATGCTGGCGGTCGCGGGTGACCTACGCGCTCAGCCACCGGTTGGTCCGGGCCGGGCTCCACCGCGTCTTGCGGACGAACGGGATCGAAGTCCTCCACGTCCAGTGCGTCAGCGCCAACGCGCACTACGCCCTCGGCGCCACGCGCCGGCTGGGCCTGCCCCTGGTCACGACGCTCCAGGGCGAGTTGACCATGGACGCGACGCGCGTGTTCGAGCGATCCCCGTTCGCCCGCCAGACGTTGCGCGACGCGCTCGCCGGGTCCGCCGCGGTCACCGCCTGCTCGCAAGATACGCTCGCCGAAGCCCAGACCTTCTTCGGCGACCCCCTCGGGGCGCGCGCCCGGGTGATCTACAACGGCATCAACCTGACCGACTTCGCGGCCCCACCCAGCGGGCCGCGCCCCGCTCGCCCGTACGTCCTGGGGATCGGCCGCCACGTCGCCCAGAAGGGCTTCGACGTGTTGATCCGCGCCTTCGCTCTGGCCGCCCTGCCCACCCACGACCTCGTCATCGCCGGCGACGGGCCCGAACGACCCGCGCTCGCCGAACTCGCCCGCTCCCTCGGCGTCGGCGACCGCGTCCGAATCCCCGGAAAGGCCGACCGCCCGACCGCAATCGACCTCTTCCAGCAGTGCGAAACGTTCGTGCTCCCGTCGCGCCACGAGCCGATGGGCATCGTCAACCTCGAGGCCATGGCGGCCGGCAAACCCGTCGTCGCCACCCGGGTGGGCGGCGTCCCCGAAGTGGTGACCGATGGCGTCACCGGGCTGCTCGTCGAGCCGGCGAATCCCGACGCGCTCGCGACTGCCCTGAGACAACTATCAGCCGACGCGGGCCTGCGGACTCGCCTCGGGAACGCCGGACGGCTTCGCGCCGAGGCGTTCGCCTGGCCGGCTGTGGCCGATCAATATCTTTCGCTCTATGCCGAGGCCATTCAGGGGGCCGCTGCGCCTGCCACGTCTCGAGCCCACGTTGAGCGGCGGCATGTGCCCCTGTGAAAGCGTGACCGTCACGGCCGTTTTGCAACGCAAGTGAGCCCCGCCCACGACCTCATCTTCGTCTCCATGGAGAACTGGGACGCCCACTGGCGCCGCAATCAGTTCCTTTGCGCCGAGCTCACCCGCCGGGACCCGAGCCTGCGCGTCCTGTTCGTCGGCCTCCCGCGCAACTTCTCGTACTCGCTATCCCGTGGGCGTCTCCGCGACTTCGACCAAATCGCCACGTACCCGGCCCCCGGGTTCGACCGCGTCACCGTCACCCACGCCCCCAAGTGGCTGCCCGACTCGCTCGGCCCCGCCCGCCGCATCAACGAATGGCTCATGCGCCGCCACGTTCGCAGAATCGCCCGGCGAGTCGGCCTGCTCCGCCCCGTGCTCTGGCTCAACCCCCACCACGCCGTACACATGGCCGGGCGGATGGGGGAATCGGCGTGCGTCTACGACATCACCGACGACTGGACGACCCTCACCCAGTCGCCCCGCCTGGCCGAACTCACCCGCCGGCAGGACGCCGAGCTCTGCCGGCGGGCCGACGCGACGATCGTCTGCTCCGCGCGCCTTCGCGAGATGAAGGCGCCGCTCGCCCGGCACCTCTACTTGATTCCCAACGGCGTGGACGCGGCCCACTACGCCCGCGTGCTCGACCCCGTCACCGCGCCCCCGCCCGCGGTCGCCGCGCTGCCCAAGCCGGTCTTCGGCTACACCGGGACGATCCACCCGGACCGCGTCGACGTCGGGCTGGTCGCCGAACTCGCGCGGGCATACCCGAACGGGTCGGTCGTGATGGTCGGCCCCAACTTCCTCTCGGCGGCCGACAACGAACGGCTCCGGTCGTTCCGCAACGTCCACTTGCCCGGCGCCGCGCCGTACGCCGACATCCCCGCGACGATGGCGGCGTTCGACGTCTGCATCACCCCGCACCGCATGACCCCGTTCACCGAAAGCTTAAATCCCATCAAGCTCTGGGAGTACCTCGCGGCGGGTCTGCCGATCGTTTCGACCGACGTCGCCGGTTTCCGCGATTTCCCCGACCTGGTGCGCCTGGCGCGCACGCCCGCGGAGTTCGTCGCCGCCGCCGGCGCCGCACTGGCCGAGGGGCGGGCCAAGGTCGACGCGCGCCGCGCCGCGGTCGCGACACATTCGTGGGCGGGCCGGGTGGACGAGGTCGAGGCGGTGATCGGCTCGTGCCTGGCGCGACGGGCCGCGACCCGTGCCGAACCGCCCGCGCCGGTCGACGCAAAGGGGGCCGCCCGTGTCGCTTGACCTCGCCCTCTCGCCCGCCGCCGCCGACGCCACCACGACCGCGCTCGCCAGGACTGACCCGGACGCGCGGCCGGTCGTCTCGGTCGTCATCGTCAGCTACAACACCCGGCAGATGACGCTGGACTGCCTGCGCGCGCTCCGCGCCGACCTCGGCGACCTGCCGGCCGAGGTGTTCGTCGTCGACAACGCGTCGACCGACGACAGCCCCGCCGCCGTCGCCGCCGAAGACCCCGCCGTCCGCGTGATCGCCAACCCCGCCAACGTCGGCTTCGGCGCCGCCAACAACCAGGCCATGCGGCTGGCGCGCGGCCAGTTCATCCTGCTCCTCAATTCCGACGCCTTCCCCCGCCCGGGCGCCACCGCGGCCCTGGTCGATTACCTCGCCGCGCACCCCGGCGTCGGCGTGGTCGGCCCCAAGCTCCTCAACGCCGACGGCTCGACCCAGCAGTCCTGCTACCGCTTCCCCACGCCCGGCCAGTGCTGGCGCGAGAACCTCTGGCTCGGGGGCCTGCTCCGCCGCCACCCGCGGCTGGGCGACTACCGGTACTGGGCCCACGACGCCGAGCGCGACGTCGACTGGATCGTCGGCGCCTGCATGCTCCTGCGGCGCGAGGTGTTCGAGCGCGCCGGCGGATTCGACGAGGCCTTCTTCATGTACGCCGAGGAGACCGACTGGCAGCGCCGCATCCGCGACGCCGGCTGGCGCATCGCCTTCACCCCGGCCGTCCAGGTGACCCACCTCGGGGGGGCGAGCGGCGCCCGGGACAAGGCGAAGGTCAACCGCCACTTTTTCGACAGCCTCGACCGCTACGAGCGGAAGCACCACGGGCGGCTCGGCCTGATCGCGCTGCGCGCCGCCATGGTGCTCGGGTGTTCGGTCCGCGGGCTCGGCTGGGGCGCCGTCTCGCTGCTCGCCCCCCGCCGCGAGCGCCGCCAGCACGCCCGGGCCAAGGCCCGCATGCACGGTTGGCTGTTCGTCCGGCAACTCACTCACTGGCGCCGGCAGGGGGGGCGATGACCGCTACCGTCTCCTCCACCTTTTCCGAGCGCGCCGAGCCGCTGCCGGTGCGCCGTCCGACCGTCACCGTCGGCGCCGTCGTCGCCATGCTCGCGGCGACCGGCGTCGTCGCCGCGGTCGGCCTGCTCTTGTCGATCGAGGTCGCCGGGATCCTGTTCGTCGGCGGAATCTTCACCCTCGCCGCCGTCCGCCCGCCGCTGGCGTTCGTGTTCATGCTCGCCACCGCCCCGTTCGGCTACGACGTCGGCGGCGGACCGGTGAACATGGCCGCGGCCGATCTGAGCATGGTGATCGCGCTGGGTGCGTTCGTGGCCACCGGGCGCGCCCGCCTCGGCCCCAACCCCCTCCGCTGGACGGTGCTCGCTTACTTCGTCGTTTGCCTCGTCTCCAGTGTGCTGAACGGCGTGTTGGCTGATAGCGTCCCGTCGATGGTTCAGATGGCCGTCTACACGATCGGGGCCGTCTTCGTCTTCTCCGGCTGCGTGCGCCGGGCCGAAGACCTCTACCCGGCCCTGTACGCGATGCTCGCGGTCGACCTGTTCCTGGTGATCGTGCAGATCGTGTCCCGGTCCAACTTCGTCCTGGGCCTGCACAAGAACGCCGTCGGCACCCACATGGGGTTCGGCACGGTCGTCGCCGTCGGACTCTGGCTGACCGCGACCGACAAACGGCGCCGCCGACAGTTGGCCCTGGTGGCGGGCGGACTTTCGGTCGGCCTCCTCCTGTCGCTGAGTCGGGGTGCGTGGCTCGGGACGGCTTGTGGCATCGTGCTCATGTTCGCCCTCCGCGGCCGCCTCCTGACCAGCCTGAAGTTCGTCGCCGCCGCCACACCGGTCGTCGTCGTCTGCTGGATGCTCCTGCCCGAGCAGTCGAAGGAATACGCCACCGACCTGCGGATCGACTCACACAACATCAAGGCCCGTCTCGACTCGATCGACTTCGCCATGACCTATTTCAAGCAGAGCCCGATCGTCGGCGTCGGCGTCGGGCTCCGTAAGGTGTACGACGCCACCAACGTCGTCATGTCCACCCTCGCCGAGACGGGCGTCCTCGGGCTGGCGACGTTCTCGTCCATCTTCGCGACCCTGTACTGGATGACCTTCCGCGCCGCCCGCCGGCTCGACTACACCGACTCCGCTTATCCGCTCCTGATCGTGGGGGCCGCGCTGGTCACCGCGAAACTCGTCCACGGGCTGGTCGACCATTACTGGGGACGCGGTATCTTGCCCGCTTGGGCGGGTGCAGGAATGATCGTCTACGCGTACGGCCGGGCGAGACGGTCGGCCCGGGGGGTACAATGAAGGTCGCGCTTTCGTTCCCCGGGTGTCACAGGCGGGCCGGCGTCGAACGCGTCATGTTCGAGTGCGCGCGGTTCCTCGCCCGCAACGGACATGACGTCCACGTCTTCGCCCGCGAGTGGGAGCCCGATCCCGTGGCGCCCATCGCCTACCACGGCGTCCCGTCGCGACACCGGCCCTGGTTCCTGACCGGCGCATCCTATTACGCCCACGCGGTCCGCATGCTCGACCGCCGCGCGTTCGACGTCGTCAATACGCACGGTGTCGTCTGCCCGACCGGCGGAGTCCACTGGGTGCAGAGCGTCCACGCAGCCTGGCTCGAACGCGCCCGCGCCCACCGGCCGTTCTGGTCCCTCGCCCGCTGGAAGCAGGCGCTCAACCCGGTGCACCGGCCCCTGCTCTCGCTCGAACGCCAGCACTTCGCCGGCCGCGCGTACCGCAAGGTCATCGCCACCACGCCCGACGTTCGTGACGACCTCGGCCGCTTCTACGGCGTCCCCGAGAAGGACGTGGTCATCGTCCCCAACGGGTTCTCCCCGGAGGAGTTCAACCCCGCCCGCCGGCTCGAGCGCCGCGACGCCGCCCGCGCCCGCGTCGGCCTCACCCCCGACCACGTCGCCGTCCTATTCGTCGCCAACGAACTCGAACGCAAGGGCTACCGAACCCTCCTGGCCGCCCTCCGCATCCTGAACCGGCCGGAACTGCGCGTCCTCGTCGTCGGACGCCCGCCCAAGTCGAAGGTGACCCGCCTCGCCCGCGCCATGGGCGTGGCCCAACAGGTCATCCCGTGCGGGCCGACCGGCGACGTGGCCGTGTTCCACGCCGCCGCCGACCTGTTCGTCCTCCCGACCCAGTACGAGGCGTTCTGCCTCGCGATCCTGGAGGCCCTCGGGAGCGGTCTCCCGGTCGTCACCACGAACGTCCCCGGCGCCCGCGACGCGATCCGCCACGGCATCAACGGGCTGCTGATCGAGGACCCGCGCGGGGCCGAGGAACTCGCCGGAGCCCTCCGCCGCATGCTCGACCCCGACGTACGACGCCGAATGACTGACCGCGCGGCCGACAGCGTCGCCGCCCACCAGTGGCCCGTCGTCCTGCGCGCGTACGAGGAGGTCCTGCGCGGGGCGACCTCGACCCCCGCCCCGACGCAGGCCCTCGCCGCCGGCGCTTGTCGCGTCGCGCCATGACGCCGACCCGCGCCGCCCGAATCTCACCCCAGGAAGTCACTGCGATGACACTGTTCCCCTCCATCCGTCTCGACCGCGTGAAGGAACACACCTTCCTGCCCGCGCTCGTGCCCATGGACGGCGTCGTCGTCGACCTCGGCGCCAACAAGGGCGACTTCTCCCACACC
>DATHXE010000102.1:0-19525 GCA_035459845.1 Tepidisphaeraceae bacterium
TACTGCTTCGGGTACTACGACGCGTGCGCGTCGTACCAGCAGCTCCTGGCGGAGCGGCAGGCGCGGCGGTCGAGCGGGCCTGGGCCGTGGGCGGGGCGGATCGCGGAGTACGCGGACGACGAGCATGTGGAGCCGGCGCGCGGAGGGAAGTCGCTGGTGCAGGTGCGCGTGCGCGGGCGGTAGCGAACGAAACACGAAGATGGACGATGGAGGATGGAAGGTGGCGTCAGGTGCGCCGCTTCCATCCTCCATCTTCTATCTTCCCTCCTCGCGTTGTTGATCGATGCCTAAGCCGTCACCCATTGAGAGTCGGAAGGGGCCGCCGATCCTGCGGGGGTTCCTGATGCACCTGGCGGCGGAGCGCGGGCTGGCGGACAACTCGCTGCTGGCGTACCGGCGGGACCTGGAGAGCGTCGAGGCGTTTCTGAAGGAGCGGGGGTCGACGCTGACGGAGGCGGGGGCGGACGATCTTCGGGAATATCTGAGAGACCAGAGCCGGCAGAAGCGGGCGACCAAGACGGTGGCGCGGCGGCACGCGGCGCTGCGCGTGTTCCTGAAGTTCATGGTCGGCGAGGGGAGCGAGACCGCGGCGGCGGCGCTGACGCAGATCGAGCGGCCCAAGAGCGAGAAGGCGCTGCCGAAGATCCTGAGCCGGGCGCAGGTGAACCAGTTGCTGACGGGGCCGGACCCGGAGTCGGCGCTGTTCACGCGGGACGTGGCGATCCTGGAACTGCTGTACGCGAGCGGGCTGCGGGCGACGGAGTTGTGCGAGGTCAAGACGCGGGACGTGAACCTGACGGTCGGGGCGGTGCGCGTGATGGGGAAGGGGCGGAAGGAGCGGGTGGTGCCGTTGGGGCAGGCCGCGAAGCAGGCGATCGAGCGGTATCTGGCGGAGTGCCGCGGGGGGCTGGAGCGGACGCCGAGCGACCTGCTGTTTCTGAGCCGGACGGGCAAGCCGCTGGAGCGGGTGGCGTTGTGGATGCTGGTGGAGAAATACGGGCGGCGGTCGGGGATCTTGAAGCACATCTCGCCGCACGTGCTGCGGCATTGCTTCGCGAGTCATCTGCTGGGCGGGGGGGCGGACCTGCGCGTCGTGCAGGAGCTCTTAGGGCATAGCGACATCGCGACGACGCAGATCTACACGCACGTGGACCAGTCGAGGCTGAAGTCGATCCACGAGAAGTACCACCCCAGGAGGTAAAACGAAAAGACGAAAAGACGTAAAGCAGCGGCCGCGCTTGGGCGTCGGGTGCTTTTCGTTTTTTCGTTTTTCGGTTGCCCTACGCGGCGGCGTATTCGACGGCGGCCTCCATCTCGGGGAGGCGCTGGGCCTGGAGGCAGAGGGCGACGAAGATGTGGCGGAGGCGGTCGACGGGGAGGCCCTGGAGGAAGTCGGGCGTGAAGTCGACGGGGAACGTCCCGCGGAAGGTCATGAACTGGCGGGTGAGGGTGGGCTTGTCGAGCGACGCCACCATGCAAATCAACTCTTCGACCTGATGAGACTCCAGCACGGCGGCTCCTCCTCTCGACAGCGGATTTCCGATGCGCCCGCGGGCCCGAACGAATGACACCGCGCGGCTGTTCGGGGCGCGTGAACGATTGATCAAGTATGCGATACGCGGGGCGATCGCATCACATGAAACAATCGATCATCGTGCCCGTCCTGACGATATCGGGCTTAAGGCGGACGAGCTTTACCTTCTGTACGGGTTGTGCGGGCACCGGCTGACAGGGGGGGAGTTTCCACGGCGGGGGCGGGAGCTTGCTGCCGGCGTCGGGGTGCAAGCAGGGCTCGGCGGGGACGCGGATGGGCGGGTCGACGACGACGCGCGGGCGGAGGTGGATGACCGGGCGCGGCTCGAACTTCGGGGTCGGGTGGATGTGCCGGCGCGGCTCGTAGACCGGCGTCGGCGTGAGGTGGCGGCGGGTGTTGAACTCGGGCTCGGGGTCGGGGCCGAGCGGGTGGGCGGAGCCGCACTTTCCCGCGGCGAGGTCGGCGGCGGCCATGGCGCCGCGGATCAGCCGGACCAACTTCAGGTCCATGGCTGCGATCAGCAGGGCGGGCGAGGCTGCTCCGACGAGGGCGGTCACGCCCGGGTACAGAGCAAACCGCGCGATGGCCTGGCACGCCCGTCGGCCCCCAGCACTGTAAACCCCTGCAATATCGGGCGATTACGAACATCCGATTCACCGGGCGGTAAGTCAAACGGGATTCCGATTATGCCGGATGATGCGCCGGGGCATCACGGGCGTATGATCGCGATGCCTCGCGGCAACAGGGAGTCGCACGAGATGAACGAAAACCGCGGTGAGAACCCGGGGCAAGGCACCCACGGAGCAAGCTCCGTGGGCTTTCGTCGACACGCGCGAGGTTCACGCTGGTTATCGGTCGCGTGCGCGGTTCTTGCGTGCGCCGTGGTGATCTCGACAGTCGTCGCGGTCGAGCATCAGTCCCCCCCGCGCGCGACGTCGAAGCCTGCGACGACGCGCGCCGCGACGACGCGGCCGCTGACGCCGGCGGGGCAGGCGGTGTTCGAGTTTCGGGCGCTGCTCCGCAAGGGCGATCGGGACGCGGCGCAGAAACTCGTGGCGACGTCGCCCGCGCCGGTGCGGGATGCCGAGCGGCGCGTGAAGCGGCTGGCGGACGTCCTGGCCGCGCCCACGAAATGGGACTTCCGGATTCTGGACGGCAAGGAGTCGGGCGACGTCGCGGTGGTATTGATCAACGACTACCTGAAGGACGGGCGGAAGACGATCGACATCAAGCCGTGGTACTTGCTGCGACAGGACGGGAAGTGGAAGCTGCTGGGCAAGTACACGGATTTCGAGCTCGACGCGTACGGGTTCGACGCGGCGCGGATCGCGGAGTATCGGAAGTTGGAAGAGTGGGCGGAGCGGCGGACGCCGGAGTTAAGGCGGGATGAGCCGGAGTGCGGGTGCTGAGGGGAGTGATTACGGGATCGACTTGAGGAGCGCCGCGAGGCGGTACCCGGCGAGGACCGCGCGGCGTTCGGCGACGCGCTTGGCTTCCTTTAAGTAGCCCTCGGGGAGGACGGGCGTGTCGTCGGCGCCGGTCTTGGCGCCGGCGATCGGCTTGCCGTCGAAGGCGTAGACCTTGTCCTTCGCGAGGTTGAAGCTCTCGGCGGACGCCCACTTCGCGGGGTCGGTTTCGGCTAGTTCGGTGAGCTTGTCTTTGGCGAGGTCATTATTCAGGCGCAGGGCGGTGGCGACGTTGGCGGCCTCGCGGACGGTCTCGGTGCCGGTGAGGAGGTCGTCCCAGATCTTGTGGAGGCTGACGGGCCGGGCGTCGGGGGTGGCGCGCACGTAGAAGAAGGTGCCGCCGCGGTCGCCGGTGGGCGGGCGGAAGTCGCGCGTGAACAGGCTGACGGCGTGGAGGGGTTGGTGGACGTCGCCGACGAGGTGGAAGACCCAGGTGGCGGCGACGGCGCGGGCGGCGGGGGTCTGCTGGTCGGCGGGGCCTTTGCCTGCGGCGATGTCGAAGTTCGATTTGGTCTGCGAGACGATGTTGATCGGCGGGGCGGGCGGGGGCGCGATCGAGGCGGGCTCGCCGGCGGGCTTGTAGGGGAGGTTGATGTAGTGCCAGGTGGGGCGGTCGAATTCCTTGACGGTGCGGATGTCGTCGGCCCATTTGGCGGCGAACATGAAGAGGGCGCGGTCGCGCTGTTCTTCCGGGAGGTCGGCGAGCTTGGGGGCCCAGCTTTCGGCGTAGCTGGGGTGTTGTTTCAGGAGCGCGACGACCCGGCCGATGGTGGCGGGGTCGTCCTGCTTCAGGACGTCGTGGGCGATCGCGCCGACCGCCATGTGGCCGGGCTTGTTCCAGGCGCGCGCGGTGGAGGGGAAGAGGAGCAGGAGCAGGATCAGGGCACGCGTCATAGGGACTCTCGAAGAGGGCCGGCCAAACTCGGGTCGGGACAGTTTACCCCGGCGGATGATGACGGGGTAATCCGGGCTCGTTGGGGTTGGCGGAGAGGCCTCGACGTTCGGGGCCAGATCCTTCGGAGTACCTCAGGATGACGGTCCACCCATTGGGGCGTTCGCCTTTGCGTTCTTTGCGTCTTTGCGGCCAATCTGCTTCCACGCGACTTCGATTGACAATCGTCCCCCCGCCCCCATCATGTCCCGTTCGCTATTTCCCCAGTCAATCCAGGAGCGTGTGATGAAGATCGCGGTCATGCCGGGCGACGGCGTCGGCAAGGAAGTCGTTCCCGAGGGCCTGAAGGTCCTCGACGTTTGCGCGCGGAAGTTCGGGTTTACGTACACCAAGACCGACTACCCGTTCGGGGCCGAGCACTACCTGGAGACGGGGGTGACGCTGCCCGCCGACGCGCTCAAGGAGATCGGGGCCCACGACGCGATTTTGTTCGGGGCGGTCGGGGCCGACCCGCGCGGGAACGCGCGGATCCCGCAGGGACTGATCGAGACGGACATCCTGCTGAAGATGCGGTTCGAGCTGGACCAGTACATCAACCTGCGGCCGACGCGGCTGCTGCCGGGCGTGCCGACGCCGCTGGCGAAAGTGGCCCCGAGCGACATCGACATGGTGATCGTGCGAGAGAACACGGAGGGGCTGTACTGTCAGAACGGCGGGTTCCTGTACAAGGACACGCCGCACGAGGTGGCGAACCAGATCGAGGTGACGACGCGGCGGGGCGTGGAGCGGGCGATCCGGTACGCGTTCGAGTACGCCAAGCAGTACGACCGGAAGAAGGTCACGCTGGTCGCCAAGACGAACGTGCTGCGGTACGCGCACAACTTGTGGATGCGCGCGTTCGAAGAGGTGAAGCGGGAGTACGCGGGCATCGAGACGGACTACCACCACGTCGACGCGTGCTGCATGTACATGGTCGCCAAGCCGAAGGTGTACGACGTGATCGTGACGACGAACATGTTCGGCGACATCATCACGGACCTGGGGGCGGCCATTCAGGGCGGGATGGGCATGGCCGCCAGCGGCAACCTCAACCCGACGCGGAAGTACGCGAGCATGTTCGAGCCGGTGCACGGGAGCGCGCCGGACATCGCGGGGAAGGGGTACGCCAACCCGATCGCGACGTTTTTGAGCGTGGCGATGATGCTGGACTTTTTGGGCCAGCCGCAGGCCGCGGCGGCGGTCAACCAGGCGTGCCGGGAGGTGGTGGCGGACCGGGCGAACCACACGCGGGACTTGGGCGGCACGGCGAGCACGGGGCAGGTGGGGGACGCGGTGTGCGCGAAGATCGGGTGAGGCGGCGCGGCTTGTCGGGCGATGATTTCGCTCGTCCTCGGGTGTCGGGCGAGGTAGAATGAGCCTACCAGGAGGTCGTTCGTGTCGGCCACACCCGCCCCAATCCCTTCTCGTGCCGCTGGCCCCTCAGGGCAGGGCGCGCCGCGCGAGTTGTGGGCCGTCGCCGACGGGCTGCGCGACGGCCGCGAGTTCCTGCGGTCGATCCAGGCGTTCTTCGGGATTTGGAATGCCCAAGTAGCGCGCCTCTCCGACGGCCAGTTCCGGCGCGAGTTGGAGGCGATCGTCGCGTTTATGCAGGCCCGGCGCGCGCACGTGGAGGGGCTTGCCGCGCGGGGTGCCGAGATCCTTTCGCAGGCCGGCATGCCCGCCAGCACGCTCGACGAACTGGTGGGCGAGCCCGTTCGCGACCTGTGCAACGATTTCTGGGGGATGATGGTGATGTCGCCGGACGAGATCGTCGCCTGGCTCCGCGGACCGAGATCCGAGACCGTGGAGCTTCCCAATGAGTGAGCCCACGGGGTACGGCGTCCGGCTCACCTCCAAAGACGCGAAAGGGAATCCAGTTGGGGCGGCCCACGACCTGGCCGGCTTATCGCCGGCCGTCCGGGCGAAGGTGATCAGCGCCCTGCGCTATTATGCGCACGAACCGACGCGCCTGAGCGAGCCCACGTCGGGCTTCCAGGTGTTCACATTCAAGTTGGTGACGCCGGAGGGCCCCATGATCTTCGTCTGCCCGTTTCAGTACTACGCCGACGAGGAGACGATCGAAATCCGCGGCATATTCCACAAGCCCGCATAGCACCCCATGCCCACCCCCGACTTCATCCTCGAACTCCGCAAGAAGGTCGGCCCGGCGACCCTCTGCCTTCCCGGCGTGTGCGCGGTCGTCATCAACTCGGCGGGCCAGGTCCTGCTCCAACTCCGGGGCGACCTCAAACGGTGGGGATTGCTCGGCGGGATCCTCGAGCCGGGCGAAGAGCCGGCGGACGGCGTGGCGCGCGAGGTGTTCGAGGAGGCCGGCGTCCGCGTCGAGCCCGAGCGGATCACCGGCGTGTACACGACGCCCGTGTTGACGTACCCCAATGGCGACCGGGCGCAGTACACGATCACCACGTTCCGTTGCCGCCCGGTGCCCGACGGCCAACCGCCGCGCGTGAACGACGACGAGTCGCTGGACGTCCGTTACTTCGACCCGGCGGAACTGCCGGCGGACCTGCACGCGGCGCACGTGGACCGACTGAAGCACGCGCTGTCCGGCGACCCGGCGGCGTTTTTCACGCGGCGGGGGTGAGCATCGGGCGGGGCGTTCACGCTCCGGTCATCCGCGCAACCGACGGCCGCCGCCGGCGGCTATTATCAAGGATGGAATTCGGGGAGGCGTTTGGTCACGGGTAGGCTCGCGCGGTAACATCTCGCCCGACGTTTTCGATTCTCAGACTGGCACCCAACCCGGCCCCGCTTATGCCCGCCGAACCGCGCTCGAATCGCCGGCTGATCCTTCGTCTGCTCGCCGCGGTGTTCGCCGTGGCGATGGTCGTCCGCCTGTTCTCGGTGGCGCCGCACGCGGGGGCGGTGGCGTCGAAGTCGGACGACGACGAGCTGCTCCGCACCGTCGCCCCGCCGCGCAGCCCGTACGTCAAGCGGGCGCTGATCGTCAGCATCGACGGGCTCCGGCCGGACCTGCTCCTGCGAGCGCGGACGCCGAACCTGCGCGGGTTGATGGAGCGCGGGAGCTACTCGATGTGGGCCCGGACGACGGAGATGTCGATCACGCTGCCCAGCCACACGTCGATGCTGACCGGCGTGACGCCGGAGAACCACCGGATCGTCTGGAACCACTACATCGCCAACATTTTCCCGGACGTCCCGACGATCTTCGAACTGGCGCACAAGGCGGGGTACACGACGGCGCTGGTCTCGGGCAAGACCAAGTTCCACGAGCTGTGCCGGCCGGGCAGCGTGCAGTTCGTCGACGTCTATTGGGAGACGGCGACCCGGAAGGTCGGGCCGGACCTGGACACGGCGGACGCGGCGTGCGGGATCCTCCGGCGGCACAACCCGGACCTGCTGTTCATGCACCTGGGGCAGAACGACGAGACGGGCCACGCGATCGGGTGGGCGACGCCGCAGCAGATCGTGGCGATCGAGCGGGCGGACGCGGCGGTGGGCATGGTCCTGTCGACCTACCGCGAGATGGGCGTGCTGGACGACATGCTGGTGATCGTCTCGGCGGACCACGGCGGGCAGGGAAAGGTGCACGGGCCCAACGACCCGCGGAGCCGGCACATCCCGTGGATCGCCGCCGGCCCGGGCATCAAGCGCGACTTCGACCTGACGCGCCACGCGGACCTGGTGGTCAACACCGAGGACACGTTCGCGACGGCGTGCCACCTGCTGCGGATTTCGGTGCCGCACAAGGTCGACGGGCGGTTCGTCAAGCAGATCCTCGAGGCGGCCGACCCGGCGGACAAGCCGAAGAAGGCCAAGAAGAAGACCGACCCGCCGGATGCGCCGAAGGACGACGAGTACACGCCGTGGGAGGCCCCGCCGTACAAGCCGGAGTGGGAGCGGGTGGAGATCAGGCACCATTGAGCGGGAGCGGGACGTGAGCAGGCGAAAACGAAAGGACGAAAAAACGTAATGGAAACGAACGCCAGTTTGCCGTCCTGCTTTACGTCTTTTCGTCTTTTCGTTTTCACCTACCCCACACCATGATCGTCGCCCACGGCATAGACATCGTCGAGACGGCCCGGCTCAAGCGGTCGATCGAGGAGCACGGGGAGCACTTCCTGGAGCGGGTGTTCACGCCGGCCGAGCGGGCGTATTGCGAGGCGGGGAAGAAGCGGAAGTTTGAGCACTACGCCGGTCGGTTCGCGGCCAAGGAGGCGGTGCTGAAGGTGCTCGGGACGGGGTGGCGCGGGGGGATCGCGTGGACGGACATCGAGGTGGTCAAGACGCCGGCGGGGCAGCCGCACGTGCGCCTGACGGGGGAGTGCGCGGTGATCGCCGGTCGGCTGGGCATCACGCGATGGCACCTGAGCATCTCGAACATCGAGACGCACGCGACGGCGAGCGCGATCGGGGAGCGTGAGGGAGCGTGAGGGGGCGTGAGGGCGCGCGGGGGCGTCAGCGCGGGCCGGTGTCGGGCGCGGCTGGGGGGCGGGCCTGCCGGTCGCGGCGGTACTGGCTGGGCGTGACGCCGAGCTCGCGCCGGAACACCTCGCACAGCCGGACCGGGTCGCCGAACCCGACCCCGCGCGCGATCTCCTTCAGCGACCGGTCGCTCTGGGCCAGCTCGCGCTTCGCCCGCTCGAGCCGGGCGCGGCGGACCTCGGTCGCGATGGCCCGGCCCAGGTGTTTCCTGAACCGCCGCTGGAGCGTGCGGGTCTCGGCCGACACGGCCCGGGCGACGTCGTCCTGACCGATCCGCAGGTGGCTGTTGGCGGCGATGAACCGGAGGGCGGCGGCGACCAGGGCGTCGTCGACGGCGAAGAAGTCGGTCGACTCGCGGACGACGAGTCCGATCGGCGGGATCAGGATCGGCTTGAGCGGCGGGGGCTCGCCGGCCATCAGGGCGTCGAGCACGCGCGCCGCCTCGGCCCCGACGCGCTCGTACCCGGCCTCGACGCTGCTGAGCGTGGGGTGGAGGCCGGCGCAAAGGGTCTCCTCATTGCGGCCGGCGATGATCGCCACGTCCTGTGGGACGCGCCACCCGCGGCGGTGACACGCCTGGGCCACGATGCGGCCCTGCGATTCCGACCCGACGTAGACCCCGATCGGCGGTTCCCAGGCGTCCATCCACCGGGCGATGGTGCGCTCGGTCCGCCGCCATTCGATGAGCGACGACGACACGTCGAGCGCCACGCGCGCCGCCGCGCACGTGAACCCGGCGGCCTCGACGGTGCGGGCGAACGCGGCGAGTTCCTCGTCCTGACCGCGGTCGCGGTCGGCGGTCAGGGCCCCGAACCGCTGGAGCCCGCGCGACAGGAGGTGCTCGGCCCGGAGGCGACCGGTCGCGGGGAAGTCGGGGAAGACGCCGGGGAGGCGGTCCCGCGCGGGCGAGCTCGCCCACACGTTGACGACGGGGATGTTCAGGCGCGCCGCCCGCCGGGCGAGCAGGGTCGTCGCCCGCGCGACGATCCCGTCGTACGGGACCGACCCGGGGTCGCGGGCGATCGTGTCCTCGACGTACTCGTCCACGGTCGACTGCCAGCCCTGCGCCTGGGCGTACGCCTGGAGGCCGGCGAAGGTCGCGGCGTGTCGCTTGTAGGGCCAGTCGAGGTCGAGTTTGACGGCCACCCGGCGCGGTCGTGATGGCATAGGCGGACCTCCGGCGCGTCGCGCGTCCCCTTCGATGAAGCTCAGACCCAGGCCCGCGGGCGGGACCGCCGGCAATTTCAGCCGGAGTTGTCTCGGATTCGAAAATGAATGTCCTGAATACGCTGATTGCGAAATGTACTTTTATCCGGCGTCCGACGCAACACGGCCGTCCGCCCACCCGAACGAGTGGGCGGCGGGCCCCCCGCCGGGCGCCGAGGCGTGTGGAGAGGCAAACGGGGCCCGTTCGTGGATGTGGAGAGAATCAGATGAACCGTCGCACCCGTCGCAGCCGTCTGTCCGCCGCCGTTTACCTCGCCCTGCCGATCGGGGCGCTGGCCGCGTCGGCGGCGTACGCGGCCCCGGTCTACTGGGACGGGAACGACGGGGCCGCCGGCTTCGGGACGGCCAGCGGCACGTGGGCGGCGCCGACCAACGGGACGGCGACCGCGGGGTGGTCCGCCGACGGCACGGGCGCCACGGCCGTGAACGGCAACTCGGTCACGACGACCACCGCCGACGTCGCCAGCTTCGGGAACGGCGCCACCGGCCTGGCCGCGGGCCCCATTGCGGTCAGCGGGACGGTCGACGCGGGCGGGATCACGTTCGCCGCCGGGTCGGGCGCGATCACGCTGTCCGGCGGGACGATCAACCTCGCCTCGACGGCCTCGATCACCGTCAACAACGCCTCGAATACGATCTCGGCGGTGCTCGACGGCGCGTCGGCCGGGCTGACCAAGGCCGGGACGGGCACACTCGTGCTGTCCGGGCCCAACACGTTCACGGGCGGCGTCAGCCTGGGCGCCGGGATGCTGTCCGTCTCGAACAACGGCAACCTCGGCGATGCGGCGGGCGCGATCACGTTCACCGGCAACGCCACGCTCGACCTGACGGCCGGCGTGACGGCCGCCCGGCAGGTGAACCTCAACACCGGGACCACGGGGACGATCCGACTCGGGGCCGCCGTCACGATGACCAATAGTGCGAAGGTGACCGGTGCCGGCAACCTGCTGTTCACGCAGACCGGGAGCGGGGCCCGCACGGCGAACCTGAACAGCACCGACAACGATTTCACCGGGTCGATCGGGATCGACCTGGCCGGTTCGGGCCAGGCGATTACGGTCAACACCAACAGCCTGACCGATGGCGCGGGACAGGGAAACATCCGGTTCGGCACGGGATCGGCGACGCAGCAGTTCACGTGGGGCTCGGGGGCGATCGTCCCGCTGACGCTGGACAACCGACAGGTCGAGTTCTTCAACAACGGCACCGCGAGCCTCGCGACCCTGAGCAACGCGAACACGACTCAGGCGGTCACGGTCAACACGGACCTGCTCGTAAGCGGGACCGGGGCCAAGACGCTCACGCTCAACGCGGCCGCCGGCCCGGCCAACGTGTTCGCCGGCGACATCGCTAACGGGAGCGGGACCGTCGCGATCACCAAGTCCGGCCTGGGCAACTGGGCCCTGGGCGGCACCAACACGTACACGGGCGCGACGACCGTCGTCGCCGGCGGGGGCCGGTTGATCATTCAGGGCGTCCAGGCCCTGTCGCCGAGCACGACGGTCACGCTGACGCAAAACAGCTCGGCCACCAGCGCCTTGAGCGTGCTGACCGATACCGCCGGCACGGTCACGCTCCCGAACGTGCTGAACATCAACCACGCCAACGCCGTCCTCGGCATCAACGTGTTCGTGGGCAACAACAACACCGCCAACGGCGGGACGAGCGGCGGCACCACCACCGGCTCCACCGTCGCCTTTAGCAAGCTCACGTTCTCGGGGTTGAGCAACAGCCAGGGCCTGGTCGGCATCGGCTCGGTCACGGGCGCCAACGGCTACCGACTGCAGTTCAACAACGCGGAACTGCCCGCGTTCGGCTTCACCAGCCTCGCCACCTGGACGGCGCGGATTGCCCCCACCACGGCGCCCGTGACGCTCGCCGGCACGATCCGGCAACTCGCCGGGACGACCGGGTTCGCGACCAACCCCGTGCTGAGCCTGGACGGAACCAACACCGATAGCCTGGTGAGCGGCGACATCAAGGACGCGGTCGACTACCCGGGCAACCTGCTCACGAAGCCCCTGGCGGTCACCAAGACCAGTTCCGGCACGTGGACGCTCTCGGGCGACAACACGTTCAGCGGCGGGCTGACCCTGAGCGGGGCGACCGCCGGGTCTCAGCTGAACATCAACAGCCCGACCGCCCTGGGCACCGGCACGTTCACGATCTCGGGCGGGAACAACGCGAAGATCGACAACACCAGCGGGGGCGCGATCACGCTCTCGACCGACAACGCGCAGACGTGGACCAACGACTTCGCGTTCGTCGGCTCCAACGCCCTGAACCTGGGCACCGGCAACGTCGCGATGGGCGGCAACCGGGCCGTCACCGTGACGGCCAGCACCCTCACGGTCGGCGGCGTCATCGGCGGGGCGACGTTCGGGATCACCAAGAGCGGGTTGTCCGGCACGCTCGCCCTCAACGGCGCCAACACCTTCACCGGCAACCTCAACATCGGACAGGGCACGATCGTCGCCAACACGGTCAAGGATTACGGCGTCGCCAGCTCCGTCGGCGCGGCCGCGTCGGGTGACCTGCTCATGGGCACGACCAACACCGGCACCCTCCGCTACACCGGCACGGGCGACACCACCAATCGCACGGTCCGGATCGGGAGCGTCACGGCGAGCAGCACCGCCGGGGCCGCCGTACGAAACGACGGGAGCGGGCCGCTCGTCTTCACCGCCCCCACCTTCAACTCGGCCAACGGCGCGTTCACGGCATCGCGCCTGCTCACCCTCGGGGGGACGAACACCGGCGATAACGAGATCCAGGGCATCATCCAGAACGGCAGCACGAGCACCGGCACGATCGGACTGACCAAGGTCGATGCCGGCGTGTGGATCCTCTCCGGCCCCAACACGTACACGGGTCCGACCAGCGTCAACGACGGCACGCTGATCGTCGACGGCTCGCTGGCGGCGGCGTCGGCCGTGTCCGTCGCGGTCGGCGCCACCCTCGGCGGGTCGGGCACCGTCAATGGCGCGGTCACCGTCGCCAACGGCGGCAAGCTCGCCCCGGGCAACGGGCCCGGCGATCTGACCGTCGGGTCCCTCGCCCTTGGCCCGTCCGCGATCACCGACATTCAGATCGGCGGAACCGTCCTGGGCTCCCAGTACGACTCGGTCGACACCCTCACCGGCGGCTCGCTCGCGTTCGGCGGCGCCCTCAACGTCGTGGACTTCGGCGCGTTCGACGTCTCCGCCAACTCCGCGTCGTACCAGATCTTCACCCTCAACGACGGCCCGCTCGGCGGTCTGTCCGCCACCGACTTCGCGTCGGTCACGGTCGACGGCAACGTGCTGACCAACGCCGCCGGCGTCTGGAGTTTCACGGGCGGCGGGACCGAATACGTCTTCACCCAGGGCACCGGCGTCCTGAACGTGACCACCGCCGTCCCCGAGCCCGCCGGCCTCGGCCTCGTGGCGGTCGCGGCCCTGTTCGGGTTCCGCCGCACCCGCCGCGCCTAACGCGGCGCGGCTCGCGCGGTAGTACCCATTACGTTCGTCTCTCAGGAGCATTCATGTCCCGTCGCCGTACCCTGCTTGCCTCCCTGCTTGGCCTCTGCGCCCTGACCGGCCCGGCGTCGCACGCCAAGGTGAACGACGCGCTTCCCGACCCCGACGGCAAGCCCGCCGACGTGTCCAAGCCGGTGAAGGTGTTCGTGATGATGGGCCAGTCGAACATGCTCGGCATGGGCCAGGTCGCCGGCGACAAGGACGGCACGCTCGAGCACGCCGTTAAGATCAAGAAGCGCTACCCCTTCCTGGTCGACGACAAGGGCGCCTGGACCGTGCGCAACGACGTCCGCAACGTTCGCGTCATGGTCGGCAAGGGGGGTGGGCCGATGGGCGTGCACAACAACGAGTGGCTGACAATCAAGGGCTCCAAGATCGGGCCCGAGGTCGGCATCGGCCACCCGGTCGGGAACGCGGTGGACGAGCCGGTCATGCTGCTCAAGAGCTGCATCGGCAACCGCAGCCTGGGTTGGGACCTGCTCCCGCCGGGGAGCGAGGGGTACGAGTTCCAGGACACCGACAAGAAGAGCAAACAGGTCAAGACGTTCGTGTACGCCGCGTACAAGCAGTCGCCGCTGCGGTGGGAGAAGGGTACGCAGCCAGAGAAAATCGAGTGGTACGCCGGCAAGCAGTACGACGACGACGTCGCCAACGCGAAGAAGGTGCTGTCGGAGCTCAACACGTACTACCCGGGGGCCAAGGCGTACGAGGTCGCCGGGTTCTTCTGGTGGCAGGGGGACAAGGACCGGTACGACGCGGGTCACGCGGCCAACTACGAGCGGAACCTCGTCCGCCTGATCGAGCAGCTCCGCAAGGAGTTCAACGCCCCTAAGGCGAAGTTCGTGCTCGCCACGCTCGGGCAGACGGAAAAGGGCGCCGGCGGGAACGACGGGGCGATTCTCAACGGCATGCTCGCGGTCGACGGCGACGCCGGGAAGTACCCGCAGTTCAAGGGCAACGTCGCCACCGTGTACAGCCACCCGCTGTCGAAGGGCGGCGCGTCCAACGGTCACTACGGCGGCAACGCAGAGACGTACACGGACATCGGCCTGGCGATGGGCGAGGCGATGGTCAAGCTGCTGACGGACAAATGACCCGGCGCGCGTGGGCCGGATGCCGCACATAACAGTGGCGGTGGCAGCCGCGGTGGACCGACCGATCCGCTTTTGCCAACCCCGCTTCGCCCGGCCAACGTCAGCCCACCCAGTTCTCGCTCGTGTCCGCTTCCTCGAGCCCGGCGACAGCCACGACACCGTGGCGTACGGCCATCACCGGGCAGGGGGCGTGGCGGATGACTTCCTCTGCCGTGCTACCCAGGAACAACTCGGCGAGCCGTCCGCGGGCACTGGCGCCGACGACGATCAGATCGGCCCCCCATTGCGCCGCCGCGGCGACGATCTCGGCCGCCGCTTCCCCATCGCGGACGAAGTACCTCGGCCGGGCATCGAGTTCCCGTCCGACCTGATTGAGCAGGCGAAGGCCCCGTCCCTGGCGGATCCGCACCGACTCGTCGACGGGCATGCCCAACTCGCCCCGGAAGTTTCCGGCCGACGGGATCACGTGCACCAGGCCGATCTCGGTGCCCCTGGCGGCCGCGACCCGCGCCGCCGCGACGACCACGCCCCGTGCGCCCGGGCCGTCTGCGTCGACCGCGACGAGTACCTTCGCAAACGTCGGTGCGCCCGCCGGGCGTGCATCGCTTGTCGCCGGTCCGTGTGCGACCGTTAGCACCGGGCAGGGGGCCCCGCGCAGGACGTCCTCGGCGGTGCTGCCGATCAGGAACCGCCCCAGCCGCCCGCGCCCGCGCGAGCCGACGACGACCAGGTCCGCCCCCGCCTCGGCCGCGTACGCGACGATCTCGCGCGCCGGCAGGCCCTCCCGTACGACCTGCTCGCACCGCAGCCCCGCCGGGATGTGCCCGCCCATCTCACCCAGGAGTCGGACGGCGTCCCTCCGGCGGTCGTCCATCAACTCCGCCGCCGCGTGCAGGTTCTCTTCCGCCCCGACCGTCGGCGGCACGACCACGTGCAGGAGGACGACGTGTCCCCCGATTTCACCCGCCAGTCGGCCCGCGACGTCCACTGCCCACCGCGACGGCTCGCTTGCCTCGACGGCGACCACGATGATCCGCTCCGTCCGATTCCCGTCCGCCGAACGATCGTGATTGGTCATGACGAGCTCCTCTCGTGTCGGCCTCCTTGGGTGTCCGTAAATCATAGTGCGCGGGGACGCCCCCGCGCGCGCGGAAAATGCGCCGCGGTAGAGATTCACATCGGTCTTGTGCGACAGGATTTGGCGGCCGGGCGGCGAAACAAGGAGGCACGGAGGGGTCGCCTCCGTGCCTCAAGATCGGTGTGGGATGACGGGCCGCACTCAGGTCCCGCGCGGCGCCGGCTGGGCGGCGCCGCCCGGGATCACCGGGAACTCCTTGGGCACGCCCGGCTCGGGCGTGGGCTCATCGTCGGTCGGGAGCGGTTGGCCGCGCGTCTCGGGGGCGAACGGGAGGGTCAGCAGGCCGATCAGGAAGATCGAGCACATCACGATCGCGCTGTAGCGGAGCGGGAGGAGGGACGTCTTGTCGGCGGTGGCGAACAGTGCCGTGAGGTACGCCGAGAAGAAGCTTCCGCCGGCGGCCATGAACCGCCCGAGGTTGTAGCAGAAGCTCGTCCCGGTGCTCCGCAGGCTCCCGGGGAACAACTCGGGCAGGTAGATGGCGAACCCGGCGAACGGCCCGAGCTGGGCGGCGCCCATCAGCGGCATCATCCAGTACGCGTCGCCGGGCGTCTCCATTTTCCAGTACGAGTACGCGGTTACCACGAGCGCCGCGGCGAACCCGACGGCGAACGCGGTCCGCCGGCCGGTCGCGGCGGCGAGTTTGGTGAACAGCCACATGCCAGTGCCCGCGCCGAGCATGTTGAGGAGGTACGCGATGTTGATCGACCGGTCGACGCCGGCCTTGATCGTGGCGGCGCGCGCCTGGTCGGACGCGGCCTGCCTGGCCTCGCGGTCCTTCACCTGCTCGGGGGTCTCGTCGGCCGGCTTGGTCAGGACGGCCCGGGGGTTCTGCTGTTCGTAGTGCGTGTTGAACACGCGCCGCTGGAGGTCGACGGCGTACTCGCCGATCGCCCACAGGCCGATCACGCCCGTCGACGCGATCAGCGCGCCGACGATCAGGTTCTTACGCCACCGCTTGTTCGTCACCAGGTTGCGGTACGGGGCGAGGATGCTCCCCTTGGGCAGTCGGCCCTCGGCCTTGAGCTTGAGCCACCCCTCGGGCTCCTTGAGCCGCTTGTGGGTGAACACGACCAGCACCGCCGGGATCGCGCCGACCAGGAACATCCACCGCCACCCCTCGCCCGCGACGATCACCTTGCTCTGCTCGAGCGTGTCGATCAGCGCCTTGATGCCGCCGGCGGCCACGTTCCCGACCGTCGACAGCACCTGCAGCAGCCCGAGCGCCTGCACGCGCGCCCCGCTGGGGACGGTCTCGGCGATCAACGCGACCGCGAGCCCGAACACCCCGCCGACGCCCAGTCCGGTCAGGAACCGGCAGACGGTGAAGTCGAACCACGAATGGCTGAAAAAGCTCAGGCCCGTGAAGGCGGAGTAGATCAGGATCGTGAGCATGAGCATGCGCGCCCGGCCGAACTTGTCGCCCAGCGCGCCGAAGATCATGCCCCCAATGCCCCACCCGATCAGGAAGAACGCGGTGACGACCTTGGCGAACGCCTGGACGTCGGCGGGCGGTGTGTTCGGCTTGAGGGCGTTGAGCGCCGGGATCCGGGCGAGCGAGAACAGCCGCTGGTCCAGGCAGTCGAACAGCCACGCCGACGACGCGATCAGGAAGACGAACCAGTGGTATCCCGTGAGTTGCCGCCACCAGGCGACGCCGGAATTGTCGAGGGGAGCGGGGTCGAGCAGGATCGGTTGGGCCATGCTGAAAGGTTCCGAAAGACGTGCGAGAGATTCGAACAAGCTTCCCGGGAGCGAGGCGTAGGATAGGGATTTCCCCCTCACGCCGCAAATTGTTACGGTCGCGACGCCCGCGGGCCCGCGTACCGATGTGTAGTCAGCCGCGACGCAACGCGTTGCTGACGCGCGGTCCGACGCATTCCGACCCGCGACGCGTCAGCAGGTCGTTGACCGGCAGCTGATGCGCATCAATGCGCTTCGGGTTCCAACGGCCCCGCGAGCTGCCGCATGAAGAACAATCGCCCGGGCATCGTCGGCATCCACGTGCTCGGGAGCCACGGCGTCGCCGCGTGACCCAGCGTGATGCACAGCGAGCAGCTCTGCCAACTGGCCCCGCGCTCGGGGTAGACGCCGTCCGCCCCGCCGATGCAGTAGTCGCTTTGCAGGAAGAGCCCCGGGCCGATCGTGTTCGCGAAGCACGGGATCAGCGTGAACCGGCTCATGAACGAGTGGAGCGAGTTCTGCTCGACCGTCAGCGGGTGCAGCGCCACGCCCAGGCCGTGCGTCTGCTTCCTCCAACTCGCGAGCGTTCGGAATTTTCCCGCGAGCTGCGGCTCCCAGAACGCGATGTGGCACACGCGGCCGATGCCGTAGACGGTCACGAGCTTGGCGCCGGCCTTTTTGAGCGCGGCGATCTTGCCGGCGTACGTCGGCAGGTTCTTCTTCGTCGCGAAGTTCCGCTGGGCCGACGGCACCGTCAACTCGCCCAAGGGGCCGAACAGCGCCTCTTTCATCGCGTGCTCGAACCCGCCCGACTGGTCGCCGGGCATCGTGTTGCCGGCCTTGTCGGCCCACTCGTCCATGTTGAACGTGGTGACGTGGTCGCACTGCGTCCCGCTCGCGCGGAGGCGCGCGACGACCGTCTTGTACATCCCCATGGGCCCAACCGGCAGGATGATCGCCAGCTTCCGCCCGTCGCGGCGCGTCTGCTCGACCTCGTCGGCGATCGCATCCCCCATCCGCCGGTCCATGTCGTCGACCGACTCGACCGGCACCGGCGTGAACCCCTTGCTCCACCCGCGCTTGGCCGCCACGAGCTGCGCCAGCGACATCCGGCAGCAGGCGTCGATCTTCTTCAGGTCCCAACCCCTGGGGTAGAACTTTTCGAGAAGGGACCCCTTGATCGTCGTGAGCATGTTGATGGATTTGGGCATAGGGTCTCGAGGAAGAGGCAAGCGAACGCCATGGAGCAAGGGGGCCAAGGAGCCAGGGATCCGGTTAGGGCTGGTGGTACGGGTTAATGACCCGCGTGACTCCCTGCAGGAGCCGCTCGACGTTCCAGTTGATGAGGAGCCCCAGGCGACAGTTGGTGATCTTAAGATACGTGAGCACCTGCGCCCTATGCACGTCCCCCAGCTTTTCGATCGCCTTGATCTCCAGAACGAGCCGGTGGTCGATGACGAAGTCGAGCCGGCACTCACCGATCTCTTTCCCCTCATACGCGACCACGACGATCGGTTCGCGCACGAAGGGGATGCCACGCCGCCGAAATTCGATAGCCATCGCGTTGCCGTAATGCGATTCCGGCAGCCCCGGGCCCAGCTTGATGTGAATCTTAATGCAGGCATCGACCACCCGCCGGGCGAGCGCATCGAGTTCCGGCGCGGGTCCTGCCAAATCGTCTAACATGTCCGGCTCGGTCGGATCGAGTTCACCCACAGATTCCCAGCCTTTCTGTTTCCCTGGCTCCTTGGCTTCATTGCTCCCTGGCGTTCAATCCGGCGCGTTCATCGAAGCAACTCCCCCAGCACGTCCGCGCGCGGGTACGCGTGGCCGCGGTGCTGCACGAACCCCTCGGCGAACTTCGCCCCGATCTCCGCGCCTCGGCCGGCGTCGTGGCGGCGGACGGCGTCGAGGTACTCGTCCATCCCGTGGTGGGCCCGCAGCCACTCGCGCTGGCTGGCGTGGCACGCGAGCATCTCGAGCTTGCGCGCGTGCACGGCCGAGACGTCCACGATCGTCGTCGGCACGGCCCGTCGGCCCAGCGAGTCGACGCCCTCGATCGGGTCGCAGTAGTACATCGCCGGGACCGCCGACCCCTCGCGGAGCGGGTGGGCGGAGATGTTGGGCGCGCCGTACACGAAGCTCGCCGCCCGCGCGAGCTTCGAGACCTCGACGTGGTCCATCATGTAGTCGTCCTGCGCGTGCGTGAACACGAGCGACGGCGCCACCCGGCGGAACAGGTCGGTCGCCTTCTGAATGGCCGCCGGCGCGTAGCAGACCAGCCCGTCGCGCTCGTCGAGGCAGTGGTAGGTCGCGCCGATCAGCGCCGCGGCGCGCCGCGCCTCCTGCGTGCGCGTCGCCGAGATGTCCCAGCGCGTCTGCGTCATCGTCCCGCAGTCGCCGGGCGTGGCGGTGGCGATGTGGATTTCCCACCCGAGCGCCGCCAGGCGGGCCAGCGTGCCGGCGC
>DATHXE010000103.1:0-3430 GCA_035459845.1 Tepidisphaeraceae bacterium
CCGTTGGAGTCGGCGTAGCGGGCGACGTCGAGCCAGTGCCGGGCCCACCGCTGGCCGTACTGCGGTGAGGCGAGGAGGCGGTCGACGAGCCGGGCGAACGAGTCCGGGCGGGCGTCGCCGACGAACGCGTCGACGTCGGCGGGCGTGGGCGGGAGGCCGATCAAATCGAATGTCGCGCGGCGAATCAGGGTCGCACGGTCGGCAGGGGGGGCGGGGCGCAGGCCGGCGCGTTCGAGTTCGGCCAGGACAAAGTTGTCGACGGGTGAAATTGGCCAGGCGGTGTCTTTGACCTCGGGCGGGGCGGGGTCGGCCAAGGGGGCGAAGGACCAGAACTTGCGGCCCTCGTCGAGGTCGATCGCGGGCCGGGCGGCGACGACCGGGGTGGCGACGGCCTGCCGGGGGTCCGGGGCGCCCATCTTGACCCACGCGGTCAGGTCGCGGACCTGGGCGTCGGTCAGGCGACCGTCGGGGGGCATTTGCAGGTCGTGGTTCTTGTAGCGGACGGCCTCGATCAGCCGGCTCTTCTCCGGATCGCCGTGGACGACCGCGGGGCCGGAATCGCCGCCGCGGAGCAGGGCCTGGCGGTGGTCGAGCGCCAGGCCGCCCTTGGCCTTCTTGCCGTCGGTGTGGCACGAGTAGCAGTGTTCGATCAGCACTGGGCGGACGCGCGACTCGAAGAAGGCGTTGTCGTCGGCCGGGGCGGCGGCGACCGCGACGGTCCAGGTCGTGAGCGACAAGCAAACGGCGGCAACTCGCGATCGTGAGGTGGAGGGCTGGGACATGATCACGGTTCGCCGAGACTTGCGTTGGCACCACGGACCCATGCGATCCGCCACGCGCGACGGGCCGTCCGGGCATTCGCTTATACAGACCGTGTGGGCGGGGGTTGGACGGCCGGCCGATTTACCCGCGCTCGTCAGTCAGCTTCGATGGCGGCTCCCATCGCTTGGGGATGCCGTCAAAGGTCGCGTCGCACAGGGGGGAACTTGACGCGGGCACGGTTGTAGTCGTCAGGCTGATGGGCTACGCGTATTCGTGCGGCGGCCGCAGTCAGTTCTTGGGCGAGCACGACGGTTTTCAAGGGGCGTCCACCGTGCCGGGAACTGCAGGCGGCTTCCCGTCGCCGGCCGGCCGGTCGACGGTGGCGTTCAACGGGGTCGTCGTCGTGCCGCCGGTCTGGAGGTAGAACCTGTCGGTGACCACGCCAGCGTCGATCATGTCCTTCGCCTCCGTGGTCGACGCGGACGCGGTGAACCGAGCCCGGAGCAGCGGCCGCCACCGGCCGTCAGTGTGGACCCAGGCGTTCTCGAACGTTGCGCGGAACTTGCGCTCCCGCGCGATTTGTCGTTGCCGGCCCTCGCTCCCACGGCGACTCGGAGTTCCGGCGGCGGCACCGGGCAGAGTTGGACGGCGCGCCGAGGCCCGTCGCACGGCTGCGCCGCTTGGCCCGGCGTCGGACCTTGCCCCTCAGATATGACGCGCGGAACGAACTGTACACCGGCGCAGTCGCGGTCGAGCCGTACGTCAGGTGCCGTACGTCGTCAGGCGGCACGGCGAGGTGGGGCCGCCCGGAAACGGAAGTATCGCACCCGCCGATGCGAGTAGGGGAATTCCCGACTTTGCGGGTTGTTCGGCCTCGGCGGTCGGACTACAGTCCCGGCCGGGGGCGTTTGGCGAATCGGCCCCAACCCGGAGCGGTGATGGTCAATCGCGAGAACTCGAAGGCCGTCGTCACGGGGGTGGTCGCGACCACGGTGCTGGCCGCCCTCATTGTGGTCGGGTCGCGGAACCTCCGGCACTTCGACGCGGCGCTGGTGGGGTACACGTTCGCGACGCTGTTCGCGACGTTCGGGATCACGTACCGGTACGCGATGTGGCTTAAGCGGCCGCCGACGCGGATGTACTGGCGGCGCGGGTGGCGGGCGTTCGCCTCGCCGCGATTCGTGCTTAAGAACATCCTGGTCCTGGGCCGCCGGTTCGTGGTGGACGTGGTGTTGACCCGGTTCATCTTCCGCCGGGGTGTCGGCCGTGGGCTGGCGCACTGGCTGATCATGTGGGGGTGCATTCTCGCGGCGGCGATCACGTTCCCGCTCGTGTGGGGGTGGGTGCACTTCCAGACGGTCCCGGGTGATCTGAGCCGCTACCGGACCTACGTGTTCGGGTTCGCCGTGCAGGACTTCAAGATCGACTCGGTGTTCGCGTTCATGGTGTTCCACGGCCTGGTGTGGTCGTCGTTCCTGGTGATCGGCGGGGTCATGCTGGCGATGCGGCGGCGGATGGCGGACCGCGGGGCCGAGGCTGTGCAGCAGTTCGGGGAGGACATCCTCCCGCTGGTCCTGTTGTTCGCGATCAGCGTGACCGGGCTGATGCTGACCGCGAGCTACACGTGGATGAAGGGGTACGCCTACGACTTCCTGGCGATCCTGCACGCGGCGACGGTGATCTTCACGCTGTTGTGGCTCCCGTTCGGGAAGTTCTTTCACGTCTTCCAGCGGCCAGCCCAACTCGGGGTGAGCTTTTACAAGGACGCGGGGGCGCGGGCAGGGCCGGCGACGTGCGCCCGCTGCGGGGGGCCGTACGCGTCGGCGATGATGGTGCGTGATCTGGCCGCGGTCGAGCGCGACCTGGGCTTCCGGTACGAAATGGACCACCCGCGCGCGACGCACTTCCAGCAGGTGTGTCCGAAGTGCCGGCGCGCGCTGTTCGGGCTCGCGCAGGGGGCGATGTGGTCCGGCCGTCACGAACAGGAGATTGGCGATGAGCGAGCATGAACCGGACCCCGACCGCGACGCCGCCCGCGGCCGCGCGCACCCGACCGCGCGGTTCGCCGCGCCGCGGCACGAGATCGACCTCCGCGCGATCGCGGGCGAACTCGCGCAAACCCCCGCCCGGCGAGGGCAGCGGCAGCGCGCGCTGTACCACCACGGGCGGCTGACGGTCGCCCTGTTCACGTTCGAGCCGGGCGCCGGGTTGCCCGACCACGTGGCCGCCGGCGTCGTGACGATCAACGTGCTCGACGGCCGGCTCCGGGTGACGGCGGGCGGGGTCGAGCACGACATGGCGGCGGGTAAGCTCCTGGTGCTCGCGCCGGGCGTCCGCCACGACGTGCTCGCCAGCGAGCCGTCGACCATGCTGTTGCAGGTCTACTTGGACGACCCTGCGGCGTCCGCCCCCAACCCGTGATCGCCCGAGGGACCTTGCGACATGGCCACACGACCCGTCAGTGAACTCGACGTGATCCGCCAGTTCGGCCCGCACCTCGCGCGGATGTCGGGCGACCGCCTGTCGACGACGGCGGAGCCGGACCGGCTGGTCAAAACGCACTGCTGCTTCTGCGGGCAGCAGTGCGGGATCCAGCTAAAAGTTAAGGACAACGCGGTGATCGGGTTCGAGCCGTGGGACGACTTCCCGTTCAACCGGGGGATGCTCT
>DATHXE010000104.1:0-5755 GCA_035459845.1 Tepidisphaeraceae bacterium
GCCGCAGCCGCCTTGGGCGCGACCGGCGCCGTTCGCGTCACCACGGGCTTGGCCGGGACTGCCGCAGGGCTCGGCTGACTCGTCTGCCGCGCAACCGGCCCCCCCGCCAACGCCGGCGTCGGACCACTCATCGCCGCCGCCACCGCGCCCGCGATCCCGCCCGCCGACGCCTGCGCCTCGCCCGCCTGGGGCGCCGGCGCCTTCTTTCGCGCGACCTCCACGATCTTCCGCTTCGACCCCGCCCCCCCGCGCCGACCGTCGACCTCCTCGACCAGCGCCTTGTCCAGGAACCACTGCACCAGCAGGATCAGGAAGAATCCGGGGATCAGCATCAGCAGTCCGACGAAACTGTGCGCGAACCCCTGCGAGATCTCCTCGCTCACGTACCGGTGCAGCAGGCCCTGCCCGCTCACCCGCATCATGTTGCAGAAGATCGCGATCGGCACCGCGCTCGCCGTGATCGCCAGCTTCTCCCACATCGGCCGCCGCTGCAGGAACGCCACCGTGCCGGCGACCATCAAGAACGTCATCAGCGACCGCAGCCCGGCGCACGCCTCGGCCACGCTCAGCGGCACCCACTCCCACACCCCGTCCTTGTTGGGCGCCTGGAACCAGATCATCGTCATGTCGCGCCGCGACTCGATCCCGAACATCCGCAGCGTCCCGACCGCCGCGCTCGCCGCCAGCTTCTGCAGCGGCCAGGCGAACTGCTGGTACACCAGCTCGGGCCACGGCAGCGCGACCACGAGGAACGCGATCGGGAACCACGCGACCCGCATCACCGCCCACCCGCCGAGCAGGGTCGTCACGCCGAACAGCGTGATCACCATCCCCAGGTCTTTGAGGTAGTCGTTCTGGATCGGGTAGATCGCCCCGGCGAAGATCAACAGCCCGGCGAACATGACGACGGCCCCGAGCACCGTCGACGTCGGCTTCAGTATCGGCAGCCACAGCGCGACCGCGAGGATCGTCGCGAGCAGCGGCGTCGCCAGGAATACGGCCCAGTCCTTCGGCGGCTGGCCGAACTTCGGGCCGACCGTCACGAGCGCCGCGATCGCGGCCGTCAGACCGATCCGGCCCGCCCATCGGATCATCTCCGGGGCCTTGCTGTAGGTGCCGAACATCGCCGCGCCCGAGCGCGCCGGGAACACGGCCACGACCGTCAGTGCCACGGCCGCCGCGACCCACGTCATCCCCCCGCCGGTCAGGTACGCCGCGACCGCGCACAACCCGCCCAGCGCGAACGTCGCCAGCGTCCGGATCCCCCGCTCGCGCCGCACCGGTTGCCCCGCCGCCGCCACCAACTCTTCACGATGAATGTACAGGTACCACAGCCCGATCAGCGGGACGAAGATCGAGTGCTGCCAGTTGGCGTCCTGCCCGTCGATCGGATTGGTCTTGCCCCACAGGCGTGCCAGGTTGAACCGGAACAGCGCGATCATCAGGAAGGCGATGATCCCGATCTGCCCCCACGCCCCCGACGGCAGCCCCAGGTACCCGGGGCGAACGGCCGAGCCGTCCGCCGCGCCCGGCGCGAGGGGCGGCACGATCTGAGTCGATGGGCTGACGCTTTGGCTCACTGAGTTTGCTCTCCAACCGACGAGGCCGCACGAGGCACGGGAAGACCCGCCCGCCCCCGCGCCGCGTGGGGAATCGAGACGGTCAGACGTCACCCGACATTGGCGGGGCGGCCCGACCGACTCCCACGATGAACACCGTACGCCGCACCCTGCGTCGTGCGGCCACCGAACCGAAATGTGCGTTGGACTCTCGCAGTAGCTACACGCGACGCGTACGTAGAATGTCCGCTGCGGCCCCCGGAAGCCAACGAAGATCCTACGTTAAACCCCGGGGGGAGTTCAAGTGAAAAGGTCTGGTCAAAGGACGAAGCGGTACGGATGAAGGAGCAAAAGACACACGGAACATGGTTTTCATCCTTTCATCCCTCCGACTTCATCCCGCTTCACCATTGAAAACGGGACTGGAAAGATTGCACATCTTCCCAGTCCCGTCTCGTTGTCGAAGTGTGTCCGTCTCCTGCAGGTCGCCGATTAGTTCTGGCTGCTCTGCTCGGGGGCGTAGTTCCGGTCGTAGATGAACCCGAACCCGTAGGTGAACCGGAAGGCGCCGCGGAGCGCCGCCAGGAACGGCGTCACCATGTTCGACCCGACGCTCACGACGTCGTACGGGCGGAGGAAGATGTCGGGCTGCTGACCCGCGAACACCTGCGGCAGGTTCACCCGGACGAAGATTTCCTTATCCTTGCCGATCCGGCGGACGACCTCGGTACGCTCGGGCCAGCCGAGCGGGTCGATCATGCCGGCGGAGATGATCGCCTGCTTGAGCGTGATGTCGCGCCCGGTCAGGCTGTACACGCCGGGCCGGCCCACGTGGCCACCCATGTAATACTCGCCGACCGTCGGGCTCGGGACGTCGATCGTGTCGTTGGGCCGGATGACGATGTTGTACTGCAGGTCGCCCTTGCGGAGCCGGCCGTACGGAACCTTGATGATCTCGACGTCCGTGTCGACCTTGGGGGCGTCGAACTGGAACCCACCGACCTCGGCCGTGCGGCCCGTCGCCGTCCCGCCCGTGGCAGCGCCACCGACCGCAGTTCCGCCGGTAAGGGGGTCAACGACCTTGCCGGTCTCCGGAGCGATCGGAGCGGCGACCTTGACGGTCTCAGCAGGCGCGGCCTTCGGGGCGTCGCCGGCGGTGCCCTTCACGGGCACCCACTTGCCGTCGATCATCACCTTCCGCTCACCGGCCTCTTCCTTCTCGTCGAGCAGGGTCATCAGCACCGGCCCGCGCGTGCCGTTGGCCCGACCCTGCGGCCCGCGAAGCGGATCCACCGGGGGCTTCGTCGTGTCGGGCGGCGTCGTCCCGGCCGGGGGCGTCGTGCCACCCGGGGCGGCCGGCGTCTTGGGGCGGTCGGGGTTCCCGCCCAGTTTGCGGATCACGTAAACATGATCGATCCCCTGGATCTGCACGTCGCCCGCGAGCGTGAGCGCATCGAGCAGTTTGAAGTCGGCCTGGACGATCTGGTACTGCCCGGGCCGGCCGACGGCGCCGAGAATGCTGAACGTCCGCTGCCGCGCCTCGATCACCGTGACGGCGACTTGGGCGGATTGAATAATGTTCTTATCTTTATACGTCTGCGCGATGACCTTCTCGAGCTCGGCTTCGGTCAGGCCTGAGGCCTTGATGGTGCCGATCAGCGGGAGGCTGACGTTGCCGCTCTCGCTGACGCGGGTCGTCTTGACGGTCTCGACCCCCTGCCCGGCGACTTCGCTGATCGCGATCGACAGCAAGTCGTTGCGCCCGATGACGTAATCGGTCGCGTCGACCTTGAGGTCGGCCTGGCGAACCTCGCGGGCGGCCGTGTACTCTGCTTCGACCTCGTCCACGCCGTTGGCGAGCGACGAGAGGACCGGCACCGTCAGGGTGTGCTTGGTCGTCCGCATCATCTCGCCCGGGTCGATGAAGCCTTGGGTTTCGCAGCCGGTCACCCCGGCCAAGCCCATGAGCAGGGCTACGGCGGGCGCCGCCGCCCCGCGCAGACGAGAAGTCAGATTTCCGAGTCGCACAACGCGCTCCTTTCAAGGTCCACGATGGGATGTAAGTTGAGAACGGCGGCGAGCTTGGCCGGCGTGCCTCGTCACAAATGCTCCTCCGAGCCCGCCCGCGGGGATTTCCCTGCGCGGGCGGTGTCCGCCGGGCAACCGCTGGGCGCGGTCCCGTGGCGTGACGCATGTTCTCCCCGGCCGCGGCTAACTTTAAGCCACAACAGGGAGAATGCAAACCGCTGAGCCGTTTCAGACACCTCGCGGCCGAGCGGACCCGGCGATCTAAACACGCCGTTCCGTCGCGATTCCTCCATTCCCATCGAGCGGATCAGACCGCATCCTTAGAAGAATTTACCCAAATTGACAGCAGGCATGGTTATCGGCCCGAACTTATCGACAGGGGAACTGTTCCAACGCCGATCCATCTGTACGCTGACCATTGGCCCATCGTCGTCGGTTAACCCTGCCGCCGCGCTTGCTTTCCCTGATTCTGGCAATCGCTATAATCCCCGCTTCACTTTTTGGCCGATTATCGGGCGTAAGGTCATTTGAAGCGTCGTCAGCGAACCATCTCCAAGGAAGCCTCGTTTGTCGGCCCCGGACTTTTCTCCGGGGAGCCGGCGACCGTCACGATCGTGCCCGCCGGGCCCGACCAGGGCATCACGTTCGTCCGCGAGCAGGGCGACAAGGTCGCCCACATCGCGGCCCTGGTCGCCAACGTCCAAAAGCAGCCCCGGCGGACGTGCCTCAAAAACGGCACGCTCTCCGTGCAGACCATCGAACACTTCATGGCCGCCCTCGTCGGCATGGGGGTCGACAACGCCGTCGTGAAAGTCTCGGGCGGGATGGTGGGGGAAGTCCCGGGCGGCGACGGGTCCAGCGAGCCGTTCGTCCGCGTCATCCAGGAAGCGGGCATCGTCGACCTCGACAAGGAACAACGCCCGCTGATCATCAAGCGGCCGATCCAGGTCAACTCCGGTGACGCGACGATCGCCGCCCTGCCCGGGCCGGAAGACCGGCTCGAGGTCATCTACGACTTCGAAGCCCCCGCACCCGTCGGCCGGCAAGTGTTTAAGTTCCAGTTGATGGACGGCGGTAGCGGGCCGGACGACTTCGTCTCCCAACTCGCGCCCGCGCGGACGTTCGTGTTCAAGCACGAGGCCGACGAGCTCCGGGCCCGCGGCTTGGGTTCGCATCTGTCGCCCAAGGACCTGCTGGTCATCGCCGAGAACGGGCCGATCGACAACGCGTTCCGGTTTGCCGACGAGTGCGCCCGCCACAAGGTGCTGGACCTGATCGGCGACCTCTTCCTGGTCGGGCGGCCGATCCGCGGGCGTATTTTTGCCCATAAATCCGGCCACAGCCTGAACCACCTGCTGGCCAAGCGGCTGCTCGAACAGGAGACCGCCAGCGACCGGGCGGCGCTGGTCACGCGCGACGCGGTGATGGATATCCGGCGGATCCAGCGGATCCTGCCGCACCGCTACCCCATGCTCCTGGTCGACCGCGTCCTGAAGCTCGAGGGCGACCAGCGGGCCGTCGGCGTCAAGAACATCACGATCAACGACATCGTCTTTCTGGGGCATTTCCCGAATCAGCCGATCTTTCCCGGCGTGCTCATCGTTGAAGCGTTGGCCCAGCTCGGCGGTATCCTCGTGTCGCAGAAGCTCGAGCACACGGGCAAGCTGGCCGTGCTGCTGTCGATGGACAAGGTCAAGATCCGCCACCCGGTCGTCCCGGGCGACCAGTTGATCCTCGAGGCCGTGACCGTCCGGGTGAAGAGCCGGACGGGCCACGTGCGGTGCAAGGCCTTCGTCGGTGAGAAACTCGCGGCGGAGGCGGACATCAAGTTCATGTTGGTCGACTCGGAACCGTTGTGATTGGACTAGTCAGTCATCAGTAGGCAGGAGAAGGCAGCAGGCGGCCACGGGGGGGTGGGTTGTGACCACGGGCCGCGTCCTGAACCAAGAAGGAATAGTGATCACCACACCCACGTACCGGACGAACCTCCCGATTCCCTCACGCATGCCGCAGATCTCCAACCTAGCCTCCGTGGACCCCCGGGCCGACATCGCCCCCGATGTCGAGGTCGGGCCGTTCTGCGTGGTCGGGCCGGACGTGAAGATCGGGCCGGGGTGCAAGCTGACCGCCCACGTGACGGTCATCGGCCGCACGACCATCGGGGCCGG
>DATHXE010000105.1:0-11691 GCA_035459845.1 Tepidisphaeraceae bacterium
CGTGCCGTCTTCCCGAGGTTCGCCGGTGGTGAGGTACTTGGCGATGAGGGTCTTGCCGGGCTCGATGTCGATCGAGATTTCCTCGCCGGGGGTCAGGCCGTAGAAGAACGCGGGCGTGGGGATGACGCTCGTGTTGTCGTACGTGGCCAGGTGTTTGTCGTAATCGAGGAAGACCTGGGGGTAGAGGACGTAGGAGAGCGCGTCCTCGTCCGAGACGTCGCGGCCGGTCTTGGTCTTCAGTTCTTTTTTCACCTCGGCGAAGTTGACCTTGGGGAGCGTGCTGCCCGCGCGGCCCTTGTTCGGCTTCACGCCGGCCGAGTCGAGGATGATCTTCTGCAGCACCTTGGGCCACCCGCCGGGCGGGGCGCCGATCTCGCCCTGCATCATGCCGACGACAGACTTGGGGAAGGAAAGCTTCTTGCCGGGCGTGAGCACGTCCATGGCGGTGAGGCCGTTGGTCACCATGAACAGTGCCATATCGCCCACGACCTTGCTCGACGGCGTGACCTTGACGATGTCGCCGAAGAGCTGGTTGACCTGGGCGTAGGTGTCGGCGACCTCGTTCCAGCGGTCTTCGAGGCCGAGGCTCTTGGCCTGCTGCTTGAGGTTCGTGTACTGCCCGCCCGGCATCTCGTGGTGGTAGACGTCGGGGTGCGGGCTCTTGATGTCCTCTTCGAACGGGTAGTAATGCTCGCGGACGCAGGACCAGTAGTCGGCCAAACGGTCGAGATGGTCGGCGGCGAGGCCCGAATCGCGCGGCGTGTGCGCCAGCGCGGCCACGAGGGAGTTCAAACAGGGCTGGCTCGTGTTGCCCGACATCGGCGCCAGGGCGGAGTCGACGATGTCGCAGCCGGCGTCGGCGGCGCGGAGGATCGAGGCCGCCTGCACGCCGGCCGTGTCGTGCGTGTGGAAGTGGATGGGGACGTCGACTTCCTCGCGCAAAGCCTTCACGAGGGCGCCGGCGGCGTACGGCTTGCAGAGGCCGGCCATGTCTTTAATGGCCAGCACGTGCGTGCCCATCTTGACCAGTTCCTTGGCCATGTCGACGTAGTACTTGAGCGAGTACTTCGTGCGCCTGGGGTCGAGGATGTCGCCGGTGTAGCAGATGGCGGCCTCGCAGATGGCGCTGGTGTCGTTGCGCACCGCCTCCATCGCCACCTTCATGTTGTCGGTGGAGTTCAGGGCGTCGAAGATGCGGAACACGTCCATGCCGTGCGTCGCGCTGCGCTTGATGAACTCCCGCAGCACGTTGTCGGGGTAGTTGGTGTAGCCGACGACGGAGCTGGCGCGGAGGAGCATCTGGAAGAGGACGTTGGGGATGCGCTGGCGCAGCTCGGCCAGGCGCTCCCACGGGTCCTCGTTCAGGAAGCGCATGGCCGTGTCGAACGTGGCGCCGCCCCACATTTCCAGGGAGAACAGTTGCGGGGCGAGGTGGGCGGTCGCCTCGGCGATGCGGAGGAGGTCGTAGGTGCGCACGCGCGTCGCCAGCAGCGACTGGTGCGCATCGCGCATCGTCGTGTCGGTGAACATGAGCCGCTTCTGCTTGCGCACCCACTCGGCGAATTTTTCGGGGCCCAGCTCGAGCAGCTTCTGGCGCGTGCCGGCGGGCGGCGGGGTGCCCTTGGCGTACTGCGGCACCGGGGCCTCGGTGAGCTCCTTCTTCTTGTTGATCTTCCCCTTCACCTCGGGCCGGCCGTTGATGATCACCTCGCCGAGGTAGGACAAAATCTTGGTCGCGCGGTCGCGGCGCGGCTTGAAGCGGAACAGCTCGGGCGTGTTGTCGATGAAGGTGGTGGTCGCGTCGCCCGAGACGAAGGCGGGGTGGTTGATGAGGTTCTCGACGAACGGGATGTTCGTTTTCACACCCCGAATGCGGAACTCGCGGAGCGCGCGGTCCATCCGCCGAATGGACTCCAGGTGGTCCTGGCCCCAGGCGGTGACCTTCACTAGCAGCGAGTCGAAGTAGGGCGTGATGACCGCGCCGCCGAAGCCGTTGCCGCCGTCGAGCCGCAGGGCGAACCCGCCGGCCGAGCGGTAGGTGGTGATCCGGCCGTAATCGGGGATGAAGTTGTTCTCCGGGTCTTCGGTGGTGATCCGCGCCTGGATGGCGACGCCGCGCGTCTGGATGTTCTCCTGACTCGGGACGTTCAGGGGCGCTTGATGCAGCTTGTGCCCTTGGGCAATGAGAATCTGCGCCTTGACGATGTCGATGCCGGTGACCACTTCGGTGACGGTGTGCTCGACCTGGATGCGCGGGTTGACCTCGATGAAGTAGAAGGTCTTGGCGTCGACGTCGACGAGGAACTCGACCGTGCCGGCGTGCGTGTAGCTGGCGCCCTTGCAGAGGCGGACGGCCGCGTCGCAGATTTGCTGTCGCAAGACCGGGTCCAGGTCCCACGCGGGGGCGACCTCGACGACTTTCTGGTGACGCCGCTGCACGGAGCAGTCGCGCTCCCAGAGGTGGACGAGGTTGCCGTGGGTGTCGCCGAGGATCTGCACCTCGATGTGCTTGGCCCGGGCGATGTACTTCTCGACGAAGACCTCGGGGCGGTCGAAGGCAGCGCCGGCCTCGCGCTGAGCTTCTTCCAGCTTGCCCGCGAGCTCCTCCGCGTTCTTCACCACGCGCATCCCGCGCCCGCCCCCGCCGAAGCTGGCCTTGATGATGACGGGGTAGCCGATCCCGTCCGACGCCTTCTTGACGGCTTTCAATTCCGACAGCGCGTCTTCGGTCCCGGGGACGGTCGGCACCTTGGTCTTGACGGCGAGCTTCTTGGCGGCGGTCTTGTCGCCGAACGCTTCGAGCAGCTTGGCGTCCGGCCCGATGAAGGTGATGCCGTTTTCCTTGCACGCGCGGGCGAGGTGGGCGTTCTCGGAGAGGAAGCCGTAGCCGGGGTGGATCGCGTCGACGCCGTGCGCCTTGGCGACGGCGATGAGGTTCTCGATGTTGAGGTACCCCTTGACCGGCTCGCCGCCCTCTTCGGGCCCGATCAGGTAGGCCTCGTCGGCCTTGAACCGGTGGAGGGAGAAGCGGTCCTCGTACGTGTAGACGGCGACCGTGCCGATCCCGAGCTCGGTGGCCGAGCGGAAGATGCGGATCGCGATCTCGGAGCGGTTGGCGACGAGGAGCTTTTTCATGGTGTTTTGGCGGGGCCTGCGGGCGGGCGGTATTGTGGGGGCGGGAGGGGGATTTGCAAGGTCGGGATGAGGGAGCACCCGAGCCGTTTTCGCAGTTCACGCTCTTCGAATGCATTCGCAGAGGCCGCAAAGAACGCAAAGGCGCAAAGAAGGCGGAGGAGAGAGGACGTTTTGATCAAGCGCACGAGCGCCGCGTCTCCCAACCCACCCAACATTCCTTCTCTTCTCTGCGTCCTTTGCACCCTTGCGCCCTTTGCGGCAAATTCGATCGGCGAGATCCGCGGAAACAGCGAGGACGAAGCTCCACCCTCCCGGAACGACAACACCCCCGGGCGCGATGCGCCCGGGGGTGCCGATTCTCATTCCGACCAATCCACCCGCTTACTTCGCCGGCGTGATCGTCTGCTTGACGTTGATCGACCCCGTGCCGTCCATCTGGGCCCCGGCCTGGGCGCCCTTGAGCGTCATGTTCGCCTTGATGTCCTGCGACACGACCTGGCCGCTCTCGACGTCGAACACGAGCGGGCCGGACATGTCCAGCGTCACGTCCATCGCGCCCTGCATCTTGCCGGCCGCGTTGCCCTTGAGGGTCACGTTGGCAACCTTCCGCCCCGCGACCTCCTTGATGTCGACCAGCGTACACTCGAGCTTGGCCTGCCCGCCGGCCTCGAGCTGGAACATCTTGGTCACCTTGTCGCCCGCGACCTCCCACTTGTCGCCCGCGCCGACCGGCATCGTCGGGTAGAACGCGGCCGAGGCTTCGGTCATCTGCCCGAGCATGTCCTTCGCGCTCGCGTCCACGGCGCCCGGCGGGTCGATGTCGACGGTGCCGTCGGCCTTCTTGGTGACGGTCATCTCCTTGCCCGCGAGCGGGAACGGGACGTTCTGCTTCTGCCCCATCATCTCCATGGAGATCTTGGCGTCGTCGCCGAACTTGATCTTCGACTTGACCGGCTGCCCGTCCTTGGCCTCGACGATCGTCATCGTCGCGCCCATCGCCATGTTGATCTTCTGGTTGATCGTCTGCTGCTGCCCGCCCGCGTTGACCTTGATGTCCATGTTGGTGTCCATGGCCTGGGTCATGTTCCAGACCTGCCCGGTCTGGAGGTTGGGCTTGAGGGTGACCTTCTCCTGCGCGCTCGCCATACCGGCGGCGGCGGAGAGGACGAGAAGCGAGGCGGCGAATCGGCGGATAGTCCGCATGGTGTGCTCCCGGACGAGAGTTAGAGGACGGCCGCGGACGCGCTGCCCGTCAATGCCGTTAAAACGATCACGATCGTAGGGAGTCTAATTGAGTGGCCGCGATTACGGAAGGGGGAAGGCCGCCGGCTCACGCCCGTCCCGAGACTCGCCGCCTCCACGCCGGATGCCGGAGCCTACGGCGACGGCCCGGATCGTGTCGCGCGCGCGTGAACGGCGAGAGACACCCAGGTATAGATCCTGTATCCACGAGCCTCCACGCGCGCGTGGCGATCGCGTGGGGCGATCACTTACGGGCAACGACGATGAAGCGAACCCTTCTGGTGGCACTCGTTCTAATGAGCACCTTCGCCGCGCGGCCTGCCGGCGCGGAGCCCCCGCCCCCCGACGTCGTCCGCGTCATGAGCTTCAACCTGTTCCACGGCGGCGACGCGGGCAAGCAGCCGTTCGAACAAACGATGGCCGTCATCAAGGCGTCCCGCGCCGACGTCGTCGGTCTGCAGGAGACCGCGGGCCACGCCCCGACGAAGGACGCCGAGCGCCCCGATCGTGCCGCCAAACTCGCCCAGCAGTTGGGCTGGCACTACCTCGACCAGGGCGGGCGGACGGGGATTGTGAGTCGGTTCAAGATCGTGGGCTCGACGCCGAAGAAGTGGGGGGCCAGGGTCGAATTGCCGTCGGGCCGCAACGCGTACGTGTTCAACGCCCACTTCCCCGCCAGCCCGTACCAGCCGTACCAACTCCTGCGCATCCCGTACGGGAACGCGCCGTTCATCACAACCGCGGAGGAGGCTGTGGACGCCGCCCGCAAGGCGCGAGGCGCTCAGGTCGAGCGGATGGTCGCCGAAATCAAGTCGATCCTCCCCGAGGGCTTGCCCGTGTTCGTCACCGGCGACTTCAACGAGCCCTCGCACCTCGACTGGACGGCGGCCGGCGTGAAGGCCGGCCACTGCCCGCTCGAGGTCCCGTGGCCGACGACCAAGGCCGTCGAAGTGCTCGGATTCGTCGACGCTTACCGAAGCGTCCACTCCGATCCCGTGAAGCAGCGCGGCCTGACCTGGACGCCGACGACGAAACTGACCGACCCGAAGGACCGCCACGACCGCATCGACTTTGTGTTCGTGGGCGGAGCGAAGGTGACGGTGAAGGCGGTCCGGATCGTGGGCGAGAATCCGGAGCTCGCGGACGTCGTAGTCGACCTATACCCCTCGGACCACCGGGCGGTCGTCGCAGAAGTGCAACTCCCGGCCGAGGTGTCGGCGTCTCCGAAGGGGCCCGCGAAATGAACGGGCGGCGCGGTGGCGCTACTCCTCTTCCGGCATCGGGACAAAGCTGAACTTCTGCGCGCCCAACACGGGCGCGTCGCCCTTGCGGTCGCCGATGTCGATCAGGACGGCGACGCCGTCCGTGTAGCGGGCGGCCTTACCGACGCCGTCGGCGACGAGCACGGCGCCGGCCTTCGCGCCGAGCTCGAACCGGTTGTTGGCGAAGCGGTCGAACGACCGGGCGTCGGCGAACGCGATGACCTCGGTGAATCCGTCCGGCGCGTCCTCGCCGACGGCGGCGGTCAGCAGTGCGTAGCCGATCGCCTTCCCGGCACGGAACACGATCCCGCGCCCGCGTAGCCCGCCGACGATCAGCGCGCCCTTTTCGACGCGGGGGAACACGACGTACGCGTGAGCCGCCGCGAGGAACGGCTTGAGCGTCGAATCTCGCTTCTCCAGCGCGGCCGCCGCCTGCGCGACCTGCTCGGCGAGCGCGACCTTGCCCTCGGCGGGGGTGGCGGGTTTTTCGTCCGGGGCGGGCTTCTCGCCGCGCGCCGGGGACGTGCTCAAGGAGATCAGAAGCGCCGCAGAGACGATGAGGTTTCGCACGGGCGACTCGGGGTGTGAGGTGTCGCAATCCGGAACGCCGGCCTTCAGAACTTCCGATCCAACAACCGATACTGCACCGCCTCCGCCAAATGCTGTTCGGCGATCTTCTCCGCCCCCTCCAGATCCGCGATTGTCCGCGCGACCCGCCGCACCTTGTCGTACGCCCGCGCGCTCAGCCCCATCTCGTCCATCGCCTGCTTCATGAGCAGCAGGCACGAGTCGCTCAGCTCGGCGTGGACGCGCAGGGTCTTGGAGTCCATGCGGGCGTTGGTCGTGTCATTCTTGAACCGCGCGAGCTGGATCGCGCGGGCGCGGTTCACCTGCTCGCGCATCGAGTTGGAGTCGGTGCCCGCCCGCCGGCCGGTGAGTTCCGAGTACGGCACCGCGGGCACTTCCACGTGGATATCGATCCGGTCCAGCAGGGGCCCGGAGAGCTTTTCGAGGTACTTGTTCCGCGCCCGCGGGTCGCTGGCGTTGTGGCCCGACTCCGTCGGGTTCATCGCCGCCACCAGCATGAACCGGGCCGGGAACTTGATCGCGCTGTGCACCCGCGCCACCGTCACCTCACCCGTCTCCAGCGGTTGGCGGAGCGTTTCGAGCACGGCGCGCGGGAACTCGGGCAGCTCGTCCAAAAACAGCACGCCGTGGTGCGCCAGCGAGGCCTCGCCCGGCTTGGGGATCGACCCGCCGCCGATCAACGACTGCGCCGTCGCGCTGTGGTGGGGCGCACGCACGGGCCGCTGGTCCATCAGCGCCACGCCGTCGGGCAATAACCCCAGCGACGAGTAAATCCGCGTCGTCTCGAGCGATTCCCCGCGGCTCAGCGGCGGCAGGATCCCCGGAATCCGCGCCGCCAGCATCGATTTGCCCGTCCCCGGCGGACCGATCATGAGAATGTTATGCGACCCCGCGCACGCGATCGTGATCGCGCGCTTCACCGCCTCCTGCCCGCGCACGTCCGCGAAGTCGAGCTCGCCCGCGAGCTGGCTGGCCGTGTACGGCTCGCCATCCAATTGATATGGCTCGATCGGCAGCAGCTCGTTCAAGAACGCCACCGCCTGCCCGAGCGACGAGACCGGGTGTACGTCGATCCCCTCGACGACGGCCGCCTCGCGCGCGTTCTCCTGCGGCAGAATCACGCCCTTGAACTTCTTCTGCCGCGCCAAGATCGCCAGCGACAGCGCCCCCTTGATCTTCCGCACGCGCCCGTCCAGCGCAAGCTCGCCGGCAATCAGGTAATCCTTGTGCACGTCCGTCTGCACGAAATTCGTGCCCCGGAGCATGCCGATCGCGATCGGCAGGTCGAGGCTCGTCGCCTCCTTCTTCACGTCGGATGGCGCGAGGTTGATCAGGACGTTGTTCTTCGGCGCCTTGAACCCGGAGTTGGCCATCGACCGGTCGATCCGCTGGATCGACTCCTTGACCGCCATCTGCGGGAGGCCTGTGATCAGAACGTGCTCGGTGCCGTTGGACGTGCAGTCGACCTCCGCCTCGCAAAGGCTGGCGTCGATCCCGACCAGGATGAACGAGTGAATGCGTGCGAGCAAGCCGGCTCTCCCTCTCCGAAGATGACCGGGGATTGTACGGTAACGGCCCGCCCGGGAGCAAAAGCGTTGAACCGCCGCGCCACCCGCCCGATAGACCCGAACAGGCTCTTTGAGCCCGCGCCCGCCCGACGATAGATTCACGTGTCATCCCAGCAGGAGACGCCCCGATGCGCACCCTGGCCATGACGATTGTTGCAATCACGTTGATGGTGTCGCTGATCGCCTGCAAGGACGAGCCCCGGCCGTCGGCTACAGGTTCGAGCACGACCCACCCGACCGCTTTGCCGCCCGCGTCCCCCGTCGCCAAGCCCGGCTGGATCACCGGCGTCGTCTCCGGCCCGGACAACAAGTCGCTCTCAAAAGGCGTGACGGTCATCGCCACCGCCCGCTCGAGTTTCGACTGGGGCGGGAAGACCTACGAGCTCAAGCCCGACGCCGCCGGCCAGTACGCGGTCCAAGCCAAGGAAGGCAACTACAAACTCTGGGCGACGGTCGATGTCGACTACAACGGCCGACACTTCAAGCTCCCCCTCGCGCCCGTCGACGGCAAGGGCGAGCACGACGTGCAGCGCCTCGCCGAGCGCCTGCAACTCGGCGTCGTCAAAGACTTCCAGTGGCGGCTCACCGGCCTCCAGCCCGGCGGCACCGAGAAGGACGGCCCGTACTTCGGCGTCGGCGTGAACGTGTCCGACGCCGCCCCGCGCTTCGAGCCCGACACGCACCTGTCGAAGAAGTACCCCGGGTCCTCCGTCGTCGTCCGCCTCGAGCCCACTGGCCCCTTGATCGACGGCTCGGCCGGCAAACCGCTCGACCTCGAATCGCCCTCCGACGTGCTTTACGACGATCGAAATCCCAAGCGCAAGTTCCCCGACCTGCCCTTGGGCGACTACAAGGCCACGGCCAGGCTCAAGCTCAAGGACGGGACCGAGCGCCCCCTGAACGTCGCCGCCCTGCCCCGGCCGCTCGCCCGCAAGCCCGCGATCCCCGCGGCGCGCCAGATCACGCTGGAGTTCGCCCAGCCCGCCGAGGGCGGATGGATCCCCGCGTTCGAACTGGCAGTGAGCGAATAGCCGGGAACTGATCACCGGATAATTGAAGCGAGCCGGAAAGCCCACGGAACTTGTTCCGTGGGTTGTGAGGTCAGTCCAACGCGTCGTCTTGATCCGGCGCTACAGAACCCATTCCGTTTCACACAGGCCGCGCGGCAAGGTATCGTGCCCGGCCTCTCATGTTCGACCTGACCGACAAGATCGCCGTCGTGACCGGCGCCGGCTCCGGCATCGGCGCCGCAATCGCCCGCGCGCTCGCCCGGCACGGCGCACTGGTCTACGTCGCCGAGATCAAGCCCGAGACCGGCCGGTCGGTCGCCGCCGACATCGTCGCGGAGGGAAAGCGCGCCCGCGCCGTCGCGGTCGACATCGCCGACCCGGCCGCCGTCCGCGCCGCCGCCGCCGCGATCCTCGCCGAGCACGGACGGTGCGACGTCCTGGTGAACAACGCCGGCATCGGCTCCGTCGGCACCGCCCTGACCACCACCGAGGCCGACCTCGACCGCCTCTGGCGCGTCAACGTCAAGGGCACGATGTTCGTCACCCAGTCGTTTCTCCCCGGCATGGTCGAGCGCCGCCAAGGCTCGATCGTCAACATCGCCTCGATCGGTGGCGTGACCGGCGTCCGCGACCGCTTCGCCTACTGCACCACCAAGTCCGCGATCGTCGGCATGACTCGGTGCGTCGCCGTCGACTTCGCCGAGCACCGTGTCCGCTGCAACGCCATCTGCCCCGGCCGCGTCGAAACCCCCTGGGTCGCCCAGCGGATCAGCGAATACCCCGACCCGAAGAAGGCGTACGAGGACATGGCCTCGACCCAACTGCTCAAGCGCATGGGCACCCCCGACGAGGTCGCCGCCGCCGCCGTCTACCTCGCCAGCGACGAGGCCGCCTTCGTCACCGGCTCGACGCTCATCCTCGACGGCGGGTGGACCGCGGGGAAGTGAGGCTCGGCCGACGTGAAAACGAAAAGACGAAAAACGTAAAGAGGGAGATCTTTACGTCTTTCGTCTTTTCGCTTTTCGGGCTATTCGCAATCAGTTATTCGGGTCCAGCGGATTCACCTCGTTGTACACCTTGTCCCCCTTCGAATTCGTCCCCCACAGCTTCCCGTTCGTCGAGTTGAACACGAACCCGATCCGCGGCGTGGAGACCCCGTCCCCGCCGACCGCGTCGGCCGAGACCACGTGTACGTCGGAGAACCCGTTCATCGGATTGATGGGCGCGACCGTCAGGTACGGGCCGAGCGTCTGACCGTTGAACGTGCTCTGGTCGGTCAGGGAGGACCAGTCCGACCCGCTCAGCGTCGCCGGCGCGTCGCCGTGCTGGAGCTGGTACAGCTCGAGCTGGCTCCGCAGCGCGTGCAGCGTGCTGGTCAGGCTGTTCCGCTTGGCGTCCTGGCTCGCGTTGGTGAACTGGGGCATGACGATCGCCGCCATGACCCCGAGGATCAGCACGACGATCAGGATTTCGACCAGCGTGAACCCCCCGCGCCGCCGCGCCGGCGTGCTCACTTTAGTGACGCGCGGTTTGCCAGTACCGCAGTCCCCGTCGAGGTGACGCGACACGGACTGCCGAACGAGCGCGGGGCAAGGAGTACGGACGGCATCGACTGCGGTAACCATGGGACATCCCTCCGAAGAGGCTATCGGCCCGCGAAGGGCCCGACTGGCGATCGGGCGTCGCGCATGCCGACACGAGGGATGTACGATTTACCAACGGGCGGGGCAAACGAGGGGGGATGGGGAACGGCAACGCGAGTCCGATAACGGATCGGCGACCGATCAGCGATCACCAAAACACATTGGAAAGCCCACGGAACTTGTTCCGCGGGTTGTGCGGCAATCGCGACGGCGCCCGGCGCTACTCCGCGAACCGCTTCACGATAATCGTGTCGTTCTGCCCCCCGAACCCGAACGAGTTCGACAGCGCCACGTCCACCCGCGCCTTGCGCGCCACGTTCGGCACGTAGTCCAGATCGCACTCCGGGTCCGGCGTCTGGTAGTTGACCGTCGGCGGCAGGATCTGGTCCCGGATCGCCAGCACGCACGTGATCAGCTCGACCGACCCCGCCGCCGCGATCAGGTGACCCATCATCGACTTGATCGACGACACCGGGACGTTCTTCGCGTTATCCCCGAATACCTTCTTGATCGCCGTCGTCTCGTTCCCGTCGTTCTCCTTCGTGCCCGTCCCGTGCGCGTTGACGTAGTGCACGTCCGCCGGCGTCAGGCCCGCGTCCGCCAGCGCCTCGCGCATTGCCAGCACCGCGCCCTCGCCCTCGGGGTGCTGGTCCGTGATTCGGAACGCATCCGCCGTCGACCCGTACCCGACCACCTCGGCCAGGATCCGGTCCTTCGCGCCCCGGGCGATCGCGTGATCGAGCGTCTCGAGAATGACCATGCCCGCCCCCTCGCCCAGCACGAACCCGGCCCGCGCCGCGTCGAACGGCCGGCTCGCGCACCGCGGGTTCTCGTTGAACTGCGACAGCGCCGTCAGCCGGTTAAACCCGGTCACCCCGAACGGGTGGATCATCGAGTGCGCCCCCCCGCCGATCATCACGTCCGCGTCACCGCGCCGCAAAATCTCCGTCGCCTCCCCGATCGCCTGAGTGCTCGCCGCGCACGCCGTCAGGCAGTTCAGGGCCGGCCCCCGAGCGCCGGTCAGCAGCGCGAGGTGCGACAGCGGCATGTTCGGCTCCTGCTCGAGCTCCGTGACCGCCCGCATGCGCTCCATCGCGACCTCGGCCCACTTGACCGCGTCGTTCGTCGACGACTCCGGCCTCCACGACGCCAGCCCGGCGGTCGTGTATGCGTCGAGGTCGAGCGACCCCTCGCCGCTGCCCAGGTAAATGCCGACCCGGTCCAGGTCCAGCTCGGCCGAGTC